>JAZNRO010000001.1:0-9134 GCA_045590715.1 Eubacteriales bacterium
TCACGGTATAGCTGGAAAGGTGATGTCCCTTAGCAGGAATAACGGTAGAAACGCTCTTATAACAGAGACCACACTTGCCGGTAGCAACACCGGTTTCAGTACAAGTTGCTTCTTTTACAATTTTCGCAGAAGACTGAAGCTGATGTCCGACTGCGGGAATGGTGCGGGAGTCGATCTTGTTACATACAGAACAAACTCTCTCTTCACTGCCGGCAGCGGTACAGGTAGCTTTTACAATGGTCTTGAAATTGCCGTACTTATGATTTTCACCGGCGGGAAGTACTTCCGTTTTGATAGCGCCGCAAGAGGTGCACTCAAAGCGTTTCGTTCCGGGAGCGGTGCAGTTTGCAATAGAAGTAACGATGCCGTCATCCCAAGTATGAGCGGATTTTTCAGAATAACCGCAAGTGGTACAGGTTTTGGTATGTTCTTTTGCATCTACCTGGGTAGCTTTGCCGAAATTATGAGAAGCGCAAACCACCTGAACGGTCTTGGTAGCGGTAGCTACAGTAACGGGGGTCTTTCCGCTGAGTTTCAGAACCGTTACGGTAACAGTTTCAGTTGCGGAGTAGCTTTCACCTTTCAAAACCACTTTCAGAAGGTTGCCATTAAGACTGGTGCCGGTAGCACCAACAAACATAACGCCATTGCCTTTTTCAGCATCGAAGCTTGCCGCAGCACCGTTTTTCAGAAACTGGCCGGATACTACTTTGAGAGCGCCGGAAGTCTTAACGGAAACGCCCAAAGTAGAAACAGTTTCCATATCGGAAAGAGCGATGGTAAGTTCAACGGTTTTACCAACTGCAACCGTATCGGCACCGCTTATAGTAGCCACAGACTGGGCATTTGCTGAAATGCAAAGAGAAACCATCAGCAATGCGGAAAGAATAAGACAAATATACTTTTTCATTGTTAAAACTCCTTTGCCTTAATTCAAAGACAGAAGCGCGATAGCATCTGCTTCAGTAAGATTATCGTCACCATCAAAATCGCAATCCTGATTCTGATGAATGGGATAAACTTCATTCCCAAAATACAAGTTCATCAAAAGATAAGTTGCATCGGCATCATTCACCTCACCATCCCCGTTCACATCGCCCTGAACACCGACACCGGGAACGCCGGGAACCACGGGAAGATCAATGCCTTCGCCAATTGCATACACAGTAAAGGCAGATAAAGAAATGACAATCGCCAAAATTAAAGCAACCATCTTAGCGGATAATTTCATAAAAGTTTCTCCTTTTACTTTTTTACAGAATAATTCTAACACAAAAGATATTGAGTGTCAACTGAAAAATATGGGTTCATGCAAGATTTCATCAATATTTTGACAAAAAAAGAAAAAAGAGCAAATCGCTCTTTTTTTCTCTAAAATTCATCTTCCGGAAGTTCGATTCCTCCACCAAACGGCCACTTGGTGGTGGAAGAAGGAGGATTCGTTTGAGAAGTGG
The DNA here is from genome assembly GCA_045590715.1 of Eubacteriales bacterium. Classification (GTDB taxonomy): domain Bacteria; phylum Bacillota; class Clostridia; order Oscillospirales; family SIG627; genus RGIG5579. Next base: position 1,455 of record JAZNRO010000001.1, read on the forward strand.
AAACACTTACCTTTTTCGTAGTGCTGACACTTACCTTTTCCGTAGAGGTGGCGGGAGTATTGGTGCCGGAGGTTGTGGTGGTAACGGTGGTACTGCTTTCAGGCTGATTGTGCGTGGTAGATACAGAAGAAGTTTTTTCAGGAAGATCCTGGGTTTTTCCGCTTTCCTCTTCCCCGGTTTCTACAATCGTTTCTTTCTCCAAAATCTCTTCCGTCCGGGTTTCATTCATTTTATCACCGCAGCCGCAGAAAAAGAAAAGGACTGCAAAAAAGACGAGCAAAGGAAGAAGTCTACACTTTATTTTCATTTTTTCTCTCTTTCAAAACTGGTTTTTTTCATTTTAACACAGGGAAAAACATTTTGCAAGAAACAAAAAAGCAAAGAAAAAACTGCCGGTTCTCCGACAGTTTTTTCTCTTTATTCTCTGGTAACTTGCAAAAGGCACATAAAAAATACACCGATAATGCCACCGATAATAATTCCAAAGAAGAATTCCATTTAAGATCAATCCTTTTTTTCATTATTATCTGTAAATAAAAATGAAATATACAAAAATTTATGAATGGTTTAAAGGGTTGGAATCCATTGCTTTTTTCATCTGTTCGTCGCAAACGTGAGTGTAGATCTGGGTGGTATTTAACTGCTCGTGGCCAAGAATATCCTTTAGCACTCGCACGTCCACCTTTCCGGTAGAATACATCAAGGTTGCGGCAGTATGCCGGAGTTTATGAACGGAATATCCTTTGTCCCCAAGGCCTGCCAGATCAAGGTATTTGTACACCAGCCACTGAACGGTCTTAACAGACAGTCTGCGCTGATTTCGGCTGACAAAAAAGGCTTTTTCATCCCGACAAGGCTGATTTTGCCTTTCTTCCATATATTCTTTCACGGCCGAAACGCAAGCATCGTTTAAATAGATCATTCTCTGCTTATTTCCCTTGCCGGTAACAACAAGCTGGGTATAATCCGAGGAAAAATCCGGCAAGCTAATGCCGGCAAGTTCGGAAACTCGCATCCCACAATTTAAAAAGAGAGTTAAGATTGCAAGATCTCTTTTTTGATTTTTTTCACCAAAGTCATGGGCGGCAGACAATAGTTTTTTGCTTTCATCAACGGAAAGATATCGAGGAAGAGAATGCTTTACCCCCGGCGCATCAATATCTTTGGCAGGACTTTGCTCGATGCTCTTTTCTTTTACTGCCAAAAACTTATAAAAGCCTTTGATGGCGGAAAGTTTCCGGGCGCGGCTGGCATTGCCGTTGTTTTTCTTCGTAGCGGAAAAAAGGAGGTATTCATAGATCTTTTGTGTGGTAACGGAGTAGATCTCTTCATCGGTCAAGACGGAAAGATCCGCGTCTCCTTCTGCAGGAAGGCGGTCTGCGAATACGTAACGGAAAAAGCCCGATAGATCAAGGCTGTATTCATACACGGTTTTTTCACTGGCACCTTGAATGGATAATTTGTAAGATAAAAATCTAGCAACACACTGAGGCATTTTTTCCATTTTAATATTCACCGGATTCCCCTCCCTTCTAAGCTCTATTGTAAATGAAAACCCGAAAAAAATCAATAGCGCCAAAAAGCAAAAAAAACAAAGCAGCCGAAGCTGCTTTGTTTTAAATCTTAATAGCTTTTCTTTCTGCGGTAAACAACTACCACGGAAACAGCGGCAACTGCCAACATAGCAGAGCCTGCGATAATTGCAATCAAAAGGGCGTCTCCGGTCTGGGAAGCGCCTTCGGTTACTGCTTGAACAGAACCGCTGATAGTGAAGTTTCTGGAGAGATTCTTGGTAAAGCCGGTATCTACCCATTCAGTACCGTTAAATCTCTGCTGATTAAAGGTAACTACCAAAGTGCTAAGACCTACGGGAAGTTTAGCGGTTTCAAATTTACCGGTCTTGAAATCAGCTTCAAAACTTCCGGTGATCTTGGTATCAAAACCGTTACGAACGCGGAACTTAACAGGAATAACACGAACGTCGCCTGCTACGGGAGCGGTGTTGTCCACTGCATCGGGAATAACAGTAAAGGTTGCAAGAGAACCAACCTTATAAGCGGTCTTGATTTCGCCCAGTCCGTAACCGGAAAGGCCGGGACGGAAACCGGTGGAAGCAGGAACGGTAGGATTCTGCACTGTTTTACCGCCGTGAACAACGGGAGATGCAATATAGGCTACGGAGAGATACTCACCTTTCAAAGTGGTCCAGTACTCTTTTACTGCATTTGCCCAAGTAGAGGCACTGGTATCTTTACCGCCGGAGTAAGGCAAAGTCTTCTTGTTTGCGGCATAGCCGGTGGTCAGGAAGAACTGCTTATCCTGGTCTTCGCCGCCGGTTCTGGTAACAGCAACCTGGAACAGAAAGCTACCGTAGAACATTTCGTTCTGGAGAAGAGCAGATACGTCTTCTTTGCTGTAGCGGCCGGTAGAAGAGTAAATTGCTTCTGCCAAAGGAATACGGTACTCAAATACGTAGGTATGAGTTCCGTCTGCCTGAGTATAAGAAACAGCAGTGTTTGCAGCCTTGCTGTATTCTTCTCTGGTCCAGGTGGTAGTGCCGTCGTTATAAGGATCCAGATCTACCTGAACGGTAGTGGTAACAGCGCCGTCTAATTTCTTATAGGTTCTGTCAGCGGATGCCAGGGGCTTAACAGTAAAGCCGGTGCCATCAAACACGTAAGAATAAGTATTTGACAGACGAGCGTGAGCTTCCGGAATTGCATCGGACTGGCTCAGACCGTAACGAACGGTAGCGTTCAAAACGGGATTGGCAGAAAGATCAATGCCGCTCTTTGTCTGAACTTCTTCCGCAATATAAGCATAAGTATCGTCGTAGGAAAGATAAGTCTTAACGGTAAAGTCCTCATATTCCTTGCCAAATTCCTCGGTATAATCGGTAGTACCAAGGTTGTTGGTAAGAGAGAGACCGTTTCCGATAGTAGCAACATCAGAAGGGATATTGCCGGAATTGTACTCACCTACGGAAATGATACCGTCCATAACAGGTGCGGTAGAAACATAGCTGGAAATAAAGCTATGAAGCCCATAAGCCTGAAGGTCATGAGCAGAAGTTCCCACCTGAATATAGGCAGTAGATGTCTGATCCGCGTAAGTTGCATAGACAGGCAAGCAAAATGCGCTGAATACAAAACAAAGGGAAAGAAATACAGAAATGATTTTTTTCATCGTATAAATCTCCTTATAATTCTACTAGCATTGTAACATTTTTGAAATATCATGTCAATAGAAATCGCATCGTTTCTACAAAAATATCATCATTTCTTTTTCATATTTTGGCTTTTTTTACCGGACTTTTTCCGCATATTTTCTCTCTTCTCATTTTTTGCCTTTTCTTTCCGTTCTTTTCGGCTCAAAACAACGGCAAAAATCATTACGGATGCAAAAAGCAAAAGACCGGTAATCAAAAGAATAATTTTGCCTAAAAGAGTGTTTTCCCCTTCCCCGTCCTTCTCTTCTTCGTCAGAAAGATCAACAATCTGTGTGTCTTCCGGAATGCAGTCGTCTTCATCAGGTAAATGAGAAAACAAATTTTCATCGCCTTCGGAATCCAAATTGGATTCGGATTCTAAAAACGGTAAAACCAAACGATCGGAATACGCGTTTTGTGTTTTGGAAGAATTGTCGCTATCCTTTGGTGTACGTTCTGTAGATTCAGGCTTAGGACTAGTTTCCTTTGAAGCGGCGCCGGATGTAACCGCAATACCTGACTCTTTTAAAGGGTTCATTTCTTTTGTGGGAATCTCGCCGGAAAGATAAAAAGGAATGGATAGAAACGTTGCTTCGTCTAAAAATGAGTCGGCATTGGGATATTTATCGGCAATTGCTTCATACCAACTTCTGCCGTCATTTAAATAAGTGCAAGAATTTTCAAGATAAATTCCGCAAAGGATCGATTCTTTACTGACAGGGCAGGAAAAATCGGTGCTGAAACTACCGCATAATACGCCGGACTTTTCTTTGAAAATTTTAAAAGCTGTGTCTTTCAGGTCCGGAGAAACAGAAAGCAGCACGTCACCTACCGGGATTCTAAACTCTGCTGTGTAAATACATTCTTCTCCTCTAATCTCTACGGTGAAGAATGCATTTTTCTGATAGTGGGAAGCCGTCCATTTATCACCTTTTGCATCTACAAAACCATTTTCACGATGAATTTCCTTCAATGAAGAAATTTGCAGAGAAAATCTGGACGCTCCCTCCGGTGTATGATAAACACGGTAGCCCGAAACACCAACACAGGCAAAAGTTTCAGTATCAAAATAATATTTGTTATGAAGAAGACTAAAGCGAGAAGCCGGATCTTCCCCGGGTGTCATACCAAGATTTACGGAAAGAGAATACACTTTGCCCATATCTTTATGGGAATATCCGAAAGAAAATTGGCTGGGAGCGGTAATGCGCAAGGCAACGTAAAAATAATCGCCGTCCGACGTTACACAGTTTTCCTGGAAAACGCCATTGGCATCCACCTCTTTCTCCGAGGACAAGCACAAACCGGCGCCGGGCCGCATGGTAACAAAAGAAGGGTATTCGCCGGATGAGATTACTCCGTCAAGAATGGGAATATTTGTTATTTGCAGACAAGGAATGGAAGGAACACCAAGGTCGGAAAAATCGCACAAAGAAAAGTCCGGCGGCAGTGCCCCATCTGCCGAAACAGGAACAAAAAGGCAAAAAACAACAAAAATCGACAGGATGATAGAAACGAATCTAATCATAGACAAAACAAAACGGAGGTCCAAATCGGACCGCCGAAATTCTTTCTTTAAAAGTGAAGGAATGAAAACGAAATTAACGGGTGCCGGAGCATCTCTTCTTCATAAGGAAGATGGAAACAGCTACGCCTGCACAAAGGAGCATAACACCGGACAGAACAACGGTCAAAGTAACACTGTCACCGGTAGCACCGGCAGAAGAAGTAGCAACACCGATCACACGGTAATTCACACCGCGCACACCACTGGTCAAAACAGCGGAACGGGTACGAGTCACACGGCTGGTGGTAGTGGCAAGAACCACTCCGGTAGTTTCATCGTAAACACTTCCGTAATCGAAAGATTCATCATATTTACCAAGGAAGTGAACGGGGTTCGCCAGGTAGTAAACGGGCCTTCCGTGGCCGGATTCAACGGCACTTCCCACAATATTATTAAAGAGGATACCGGCAACCTTACTGTTGTCGGAAGTACGGGCCTGGCCGTAACCGGGAAGCATAGTCTGTGCGTAAATTACGTCATCTCTTAAAAGAGTAACTTCGGTGCCGTTGGGAAGAGTACTGGTAATATCTCCGGTGGACTGAAGACGAAGGTTGCATCCCCAGGTGCCCCACTCGGGAACGTAATCAATGGGAGAGCCGTCTTCGTATTCTACGTCAGTGATACGAAGAATATCGCCCAAAGGCTGTCTGCCTTCAAAGGTAACTGCCCACTTACCGTTATCAAGAACCGTTACCTGATAAAGGAAGTTTTCAGGTCTGGCGTAGGTTAAGTAGTTCCAGGTAGTACCATTTTGATCTACCCAGTTGGGGAAGGAAAAATCAACGTAATTATCGTCGTTTGTTTCGTCGATCAAGGTTAGCTTGCGGTAAGAGACACTAGCCTGCTGTGCCTGGTTGTAATAATCGTATTTAAAAAGATTATAACGGGTCTGGGCAACAGAGTTATAGCTGCAAGCGGCTACGTTATCGGTCTGCATAAAAGCTACCATCGTGTCGATCCACCAGAAAGGCTTACGGCGCGCACCGCCGCCCAGTACCACTTCATTATCAGTAGCGGTAGTAAAGCGGATGGCGGGGATGGTGGTGGTCACAGCAAAGTAAAGCCACTCATCATCGTAAGTAAGGTAGCTGTTGATATACTCGGGCTTATCTTCTTCCAATACATAATCGGTAAAGTCAAAACGGCCGTCGTAGGTGTCCTGGTCGCCGGAATTGGACTTCACGTTGTATGCGCCCATCCAAAGGTTATCCCCGGGAACGGAAGACAAGGAGCAACCGTTATTGGGACCGGGATATTCGCCGGTAGATATCTTGCCGTCAATGGAAGGGGCTACATCGGTTTCATAAACCTCCATGGTATGGAGTCCATAGGCTTCCAAATTGTGAGAAGACACCGAAGCGGGAATAGACAGGGTGTATCCTCTGGCAGACGCAGGTACCACGAACAGGGTAACCAGCATCAAAACTGCCAAAAGGAAGGTAACAACTCTCTTCATCATTTACTCCTTCGTAAACAGATAGTCAAAATGGACAGTATACTTGCCCAATATTCAATGCTATAATACCATCTCTTCCCCTCTTTGTCAACAAGAAAAAGAAGAAATTACGGCGAAAATTATGGAATATCAGGATATTATTCACAAATCACATATTGAATTTTTAAAAATTATCGGTTAAAATCATAAATGAACACATTTTTTCGTTCAGAAAGGAATTGTTATGACCGCTTTTTCTCGCAACACTTCTTTAATTATAAAGACTTTTCTCTATCAGATCGTAATGAGCCTTTTCGGCTTTATGATGTACGGCTCCACCTACAAGATCCCTTTTCTTCTCGTAGTTGGCCAGGCCACCGTAATACTTTTTTACTACTATATTCTAGGCTCTCAAATGGTGCAGGGCGGCGGAAAGATGTGTGAATACGATATGTCACACGGAACCAAATCCAGTCCCCTTTTCGGTTTCCTTTTGGCCTTTATGGCATTTCTTCCTACCATCATCCTTGCCGTGATCTCCGTGATTGCTCCTCCTTACGTTGACGGAGCAACAAACACCGCAGGCTATCTTTCTTATCTGGGAAATCACACGTTTCTTCAAGGAATGTTCGTAGGCATCACCCAGCATCTCTACCCCACCGCTTCCGGAACCGCAGCGGAAGCGCTGGCCCAGGCCAATGCCCTGGCAGTCAACTCCCGTTGCTACCTTCATCTCTTCGGCGCCGTTCCCGGCATCCTTCTTTCCGGTTTCTCTTATCTTTTCGGTTATCTAAACTTCAAAAAAGACAAAAAATAATTTTAGAATAGCACCTCACAAAAGCGCATAAGTTTTTGTGAGGTGATTATTTTGTCCGCAAAAAAATACAAGTGTTTAAGCGTAAAAAACAGCGTCCGTTTCTCCGTGTTTTTCAGTGCCACGGTTTTACTGGTCAGCGCCTTTTTTTATCAGTTTATGCCACAGGCCACAAATATTACTCTCCCTGCCGGATCAAGTCCTTCCCAAGTGCCCACCGTCATTCTGGACCCCGGTCACGGCGGAGTGGATTCCGGCGCTGTATCCGTTACCGGGGCAGAAGAAAAGAACTTAAATCTTGCCCTGGCACAAAGAGTAGGCAGTTTTTTAGAAGCAGGTGGCATAAGAGTAATCTACACCAGAACAGAAGATACCCTTTTATCCTCCGACAGAGGAAACAGCCGAAAAACGAAAGACCTTCTAGGAAGAGTGGAAATTGCGGGAAGCCACCCGAACGCTCTGTTTGTAAGTCTTCATATGAATACCCTTCCCATTGAAAAATACCGGGGACTGCAAAGTTTTTATTCCGACCGAAACAGCAAGAGTGAGGAACTGGCAAAAGACATTCAAGGCACCGTTTCTTCCCTTTTACAGCCGGAAAACAACCGCAAGGCAAAAATGACAAACGGCAACGTATATATTTTAGACCGGATCGA
>JAZNRO010000002.1:0-15081 GCA_045590715.1 Eubacteriales bacterium
AGAGAATGAACGGTTCTGCCGTATTTCAAATCTCCGCAAAAACCGACAGTAAGATCAGAAAGTCTTCCCTTCTCTCGGTAAATGGTTAAGAGATCTGCCAGTGTCTGGGTAGGATGGCAGTGACCGCCGTCACCGGCATTGATGACGGGAACCGTAGCATTTTGAGATGCCACGTAAGGAGCGCCTTCCTTGGGATGGCGCATTGCAATAATATCTGCATAGCAGCTGATAACCTTTGCGGTATCAGCAACACTTTCACCCTTTGATGCAGAGGAACTGCTGGCTTCGGAAAAACCGATTACGTTGCCGCCAAGTTCATACATTGCCGCTTCAAAACTGAGTCTGGTTCTGGTGGACGGCTCAAAAAACAAGGTAGCAAGTTTTTTGCCTTTTAAAGCTTCCTTATATTTATCGGGGTTTTCATCAATATCACAAGCGGTACGGATAAGGCCGTCCACTTCCTCTAAAGTGAAATCCACAATGTCAATGAGATTTCTCATTCTGCCTTCCCCTTGGTGATCCAGCTTTCATCGGAAGGATTGTTGCGGAATGCGATCAGACGCTCTACATCTTCCTTCTTAATATAGCCTTCTTCCGCGGCAACTTCGGCGATTACGTCAAAATTGGTAAGGGAAACATTCTTTACGTCTGCTTCTTCCAGACGAACAAGGCCTTTTTTCATACCGTAAGTGAAGATACTTACGATACCAAGCACTTCTGCGCCGGCTTCACGAAGCACGTTTACAACTTCAATTACACTGCCGCCGGTAGAGATAAGATCTTCTACTACAACGACCTTCTGACCTTTTTCCAGTCTGCCTTCGATCTGGTTCTGTCTGCCGTGGTCCTTTGCGCCGGAGCGAACATAACCCATAGGAAGATCTAAAATATGTCCGGTAATCGCGGCGTGAGCAATACCGGCAGTAGAAGTACCCATCAGAACTTCTACATCGGGATAATACTTGCGAATGGTTTCGGCAAGACCGTTTTCTACATCATTTCTTACTTCGGTAGAGGTAAGAGTAAGTCTGTTATCACAGTAAACCGGGCTCTTAATTCCGCTGGCCCAGGTAAAGGGTTCTTCGGGGCGGAAGAATACCGCTTTGATCTTCAGTAAATCTTTTGCAATTTTTCTTTCCATCATAACACCTCAATCAACGAATTCCGCAACACAGCGGTTATAAGCAGCCACCGGATCTTCAGCTGCGGTAATGGGACGACCTACTACGATATAATCCGAGCCGATTTTCTTTGCTTCAGCGGGGGTCATAACACGCTTCTGGTCTCCGATATCACCGTCAGCAAAGCGAACACCGGGGGTAACGGTTAAAAATTCCTTGCCACAAGCTTCATGAACCTTTCCGGCTTCCAGCGGAGAGCAAACAACACCGTCAAGACCGGCAATTTTAGCATTCTTTGCATAATGGAGAACCACCTGATCGATGGGCTCGCGGATCAGAAGATCGTTTTCCATGCTTTCCTGATCGGTAGAGGTAAGCTGGGTAACAGCAATAAGAAGAGGACGGGTTCCGTCGGGACGAGTAAGACCTTCCAGTGCCGCTTCCATCATACGAATGGTACCGCCGGCATGGAGATTACAAAGATCTACATCAAGGCCGGACAAAACAGCCATAGACTTCTTTACGGTATTGGGAATATCGTGAAGTTTCAGATCCAAAAAGATCTTATGGCCTCTTTTTTTGATTTCTCTTACGATTTCAGGACCTTCGGCATAGAAAAGCTCCATGCCGATTTTTACAAAAGGCTTGCGATCAGTAAAACGATCCAAAAAAGCAAATACGTCTTTTGCACTGGCAAAGTCACAAGCTACGATAACGTCTCTACCCATTATCTGACACCTCCGATAATTTCTTCTAAAGAATCAATTTTATATTTTTCCATTACCCGGGGAAGATCTTCAATGATCTCCTTGCAGGCATAGGGATTGATAAGGTTTGCAGCGCCAACCTGAACGGCAGAAGCACCGGCAAGCATCATTTCAACAACGTCCTCTGCGCGGGAAACACCGCCGATTCCCACAACGGGAACGGAAAGCGCTTTCGCTACCTGATAAACCATACGAACGGCTACGGGAAAGATAGCACTACCGGAAAAACCGCCCATAGTATTGGCGATGACCGGTTTTCTTTTTGCAAGATCGATTCGCATACCGAGAAGCGTATTAATCAGGCTGATACCGTCTGCACCGGCGTTTTCACAGGCAGATGCAATGGAAACGATGTCGGTAACATTGGGAGAAAGTTTGATGATAACCGGTTTCTTTGTTACCTTCTTCACTTCTCTTGTCACCTCAGCCGCTGCTTCGGGACTGGTGCCGAAACTCATACCGCCGCCATGAACGTTGGGACAGCTTACGTTTACCTCAAGCCAACCTACCTGGTCACAAGCATCCAATTTCGCGCAGGTATATACATAGTCTTCCACAGAAAAGCCACTGACATTAGCCATTACTTTTTTATCAAAGCACTTTTTCAGTTTGGGAAGTTCTTCGGAGATTACTTTTTCCACGCCGGGATTCTGAAGCCCTACCGCATTGATCATACCGGAAGGACATTCCGCGATTCTGGGAGTAGGATTTCCGAATCTGGGGTCTTTGGTGGTACCTTTAAAGGAAAAGGTACCTAAAATATTAATATCGTAAAGCTCGGCGAATTCATAGCCGAAGCCAAAAGTTCCGCTGGCGGGGATTACCGGATTGGAAAGTTCAATACCACAGAGGTTTACATTCATTTTTCCCATAGAATTTCCTCCTTCTGAAGTACAGGGCCTTCCTTACAAATTCTCTTATAACCGGTAACGGTCTTGCAAGAGCAACCCATACAAGCACCGAAACCGCAACCCATTCTCTCTTCAAAGCTAAACTGTCCGGAAGTAGAAGAAGCCTTGAAAATAGCTTTCAGCATGGGTTCGGGACCGCAGGTGTAAAAGTAAGTATAGGGAATACTTGCCATTACGTCCGTTACAAAGCCTTTCGTTCCGTAAGAGCCGTCTACCGTGGTTACATAAACTTCTGCTCCCAAAGCACGAAACTCTTCTTCGTAAAAAATTTCATCTTTTGTATTGAAACCTAAGACAACGGAAACCTTCTTTCCTTGGGCAAGAAGTCTTTTTGCCAAAAGGTACAAAGGAGGAACGCCGACACCGCCGCCGAGAAGCAAAGGTGCGTCGCCGGAAAGAGATAAGTCGTAACCGTTTCCAAGCCCGGTGAGAATATTAAGTTCTTCCCCTTCTTTCATCCGGGAGAGCATTTCAGTTCCCTCTCCCACCACTTTATAAAGAATGGTAACAGAGTCGGAACTTACGTCGCAAACGGAGATGGGGCGTCTTAAAAACTTTCCTTCCAGTTTAATATTGATAAACTGGCCGGGCGTGGTAATTTCGGAAACATCACCGGAAAGCCGCATCCGATAAACCAGATCGGTCAAGGGTGTGTTTTCACAAATCACAAATTGTCCTTGTTTCATAAAATCCTCTTATGCATCAATGGTGGAAATGGTAAGGGTAGTTTCTTCCAAAACGTCCAGAAGAACCCGAACGGTATCAAGAGCGGTAAACATGGTAACGTTGTTTTCCGTTGCCATAGCACGGATCTGACTACCGTCATTTAACTGATTGGAGTCGCCAATATTACGGGTATTGATCACGTATGCAATGTGACCCTGGCGCAGAGCTTCCTGAATCTCGGTGCTACCGTGGGTGATCTTCTGAAGCACACGGGTACGGATGCCGTTTGCCTTCAGGAAACGGGCAGTTCCTTCCGTTGCTTCGATATTGAAGCCAAGGTTATAGAAGCGACGGATCAAAGGAAGAGCTTCTTCCTTATCTTTATCGGCGATGGTTGCAAATACAGTACCGTAATTCTGCAGTCTGGTACCGGCTGCCTGGAGTGCTTTATACAGTGCACGGTTCAGCTTATCATCGTAACCGATGGCTTCACCGGTGGACTTCATTTCGGGAGAAAGGTAAGCGTCCAGACCGCGGATCTTACTAAAGGAGAATACGGGCACTTTTACGTACCAACGTTCTTTTTCGTCGGGATAGATATCAAAGATTCCCTGCTCCTTCAGGCTCTTGCCGAGAATGGCTTCGGTAGCGATATCGGCAAGGCTAAAGCCGGTTGCTTTGGAAAGGAAAGGTACGGTACGGGAAGAACGGGGGTTTACCTCAATGACGTAAACGTTATCGCTTTCATCTACGATAAACTGAATGTTATAAAGACCTATGATTCCGATACCAAGACCAAGCTTCTTGGCATACTGAAGAATGGTACCTTTTACCTTATCGGAAATACTGAAGGTAGGATATACGCTGATAGAGTCACCGGAGTGAACACCGGTACGCTCAACCAGTTCCATAACGCCGGGAACGAATACGTTTCGACCGTCGCAAATAGCGTCGACCTCTACTTCTTTACCCTGGATGTACTTATCAACCAGTACCGGCTTATCTTCATCAATTTCAACGGCAGTCTTCAGGTAATGGCGGAGCTGATCCTCGTTTCCTACGATCTGCATGGCTCTTCCGCCCAGTACGAAGCTGGGACGAACCAGTACCGGATAACCGATTTCAGCTGCGGCGGCAATACCGTCTTCAATCTTGGTAACGGCTCTGCCCTTGGGCTGAGGAATACCGAGAGAAGTAAGCACTTTTTCAAAGCTATCTCTGTTTTCGGCGCGTTCAATGGCTTCGCAATCAGTACCGATGATCTTGACGCCTCTCTTCATCAAAGGCTCAGCCAGGTTGATAGCAGTCTGGCCGCCGAGAGAAGCGATAACGCCCTCCGGCTTTTCAAACTCGATGATATTCATAACGTCTTCCGTGGTCAAAGGCTCAAAATAGAGTTTATCCGCGGTGGTATAGTCGGTAGAAACGGTTTCGGGGTTATTATTGATAATAATGGCTTCGTAGCCGCACTTTTTGATGGTAGTAACGGCGTGAACGGTAGAATAGTCAAATTCTACGCCCTGTCCGATACGGATAGGACCGGCACCGAGAACGACGATCTTCTTTTTCTCGGTCAGCTTAGAGGTATTTTCACCGGTATAGGAAGAGTAGAAATAAGGAATATACGCACCGGTATGGCAGGTATCGACCATACGGTAGATAGGATACATTCCCAGTTTCTTTCTGGTGTTATAAACGTCCAGTTCCTTTGCTCCCCAGAGCTTTGCAATAAAGGCGTCGCTAAAGCCGATCTTCTTTGCTTCCAGAAGAACTTTTTCATCAAAAGCGGCGTTTTTCAGTTTCTTCTCCATTTCTACGATGCGAACGATGGCATCCAGGAAGAAGGAAGTGATTTTGGTGATGGAATGAAGTTCTTCCACACTCATTCCACGACGAACAAGTTCCGCTACACAGAAAATGGTATCGTCCTTAAACTGGGTCAGGTATTCTTTCAGCTGATCGTCACTCATAGAGTCAAATTTTGCAAGGTATACGTGATTTGCGCCGATCTCAAGAGAACGAATGGATTTCAAGAAGCATTCTTCCAGGTTAGAACCGATGCCCATAACTTCGCCGGTAGCCTTCATCTGGGTGCCCAGAGTATTGGGGGCAGAAGCAAATTTATCAAAGGGGAATCTGGGAAGTTTTGCAATGACGTAATCAAGGCTGGGTTCAAAAGCGGCATTGGTATTGGCGATGCAGATATCTTCCAGTGCCATACCAACGGCAATTTTAGCGGTAACACGAGCAATGGGATAACCGCTTGCTTTGGAAGCCAGTGCGGAAGAACGGGAAACGCGGGGGTTTACCTCAATGAGGTAATACTCGCTATTTTCAGGATTTAAAGCAAACTGAACGTTACAGCCGCCTTCGATCTTCAGTTCGCGAATGATCTTGATGGCGCTGTCGTTAAGCATTTTTTCGTCTTCTTTGGAAAGGGTCATAATGGGTGCTACTACGATAGAGTCACCGGTATGTACACCAACGGGGTCAACGTTTTCCATACCGCAGATGGTGATGGCGTGATCGTTGGAGTCGCGCATTACTTCAAATTCGATTTCTTTATAACCCTTTACGCTCTTTTCAATAAGAACCTGGTGAACGGGAGAAAGCTTAAATGCATTGGTACCGATCTCAACAAGCTCTTCTTCGCTGTATGCGAATCCGCCACCGGTACCGCCAAGGGTAAAGGCGGGACGGAGTACAACGGGATAGCCGATGCGATCCGCCGCGGCTTTTGCTTCTTCCAGGTTGTAGGTGATTTCGGAGGGAATGGTGGGCTCGCCGATGGACTGGCAAAGTTCTTTGAACAGTTCTCTATCCTCTGCTCTTTCGATACTTTCACTGCTGGTACCGAGAAGCTCTACGCCACATTCTTTTAAAATACCCTTCTGTTCCAACTGCATAGCAAGGTTTAAGCCCGTCTGACCGCCGATACCGGGAAGGATGGCATCAGGACGTTCATAGCGCAGAATCTTTGCGATATATTCCAGTGTCAAGGGCTCCATATAAACTTTATCGGCAATGGTGGTGTCGGTCATAATGGTAGCGGGGTTGGAGTTGCAAAGGACAACCTCGTATCCCTCTTCCTTCAGCGCCAGACAAGCCTGGGTGCCGGCATAGTCAAATTCAGCGGCCTGGCCGATGATAATAGGGCCGGAGCCGATAATTAAAATTTTCTTTAAATCAGTGCGTTTTGCCATTTTTCTTCCTCCGAAAATTTTTAAACTAGAAAATCACTTGGATTGATAAACGATTTTATCCCCGCAAAGGGTCATAAGACATTTTCCGAAAAGCCTTTCCCCCTCAAAAGGAGTGGCTCTGCCTTGGGTTAGGAACTTAGAAGGATCTACGGTAAATTTCTTCTCCAGATCCCAGAAGCACATATCCTTTCCCGCCGGCAATGAAAAACGTTTTCTGGGTGCGGTGGAAAACAGTTCCACCATTCTTTCAAGACTGATGATTCCCTTCTTCACAAGGTGGGTATAAACCACGGGAAGCGCGGTTTCCAGACCCACGATGCCAAAGGCACTGCCGGAAAGACCCTTTGCCTTTTCCTCGGCGGAATGAGGGGCGTGGTCCGTGGCAATCATATCAATGGTGCCGTCTACGATTCCCTCAACAAGAGCAAATCGATCCTCAGGGGAACGAAGCGGCGGATTCATCTTGAATTTTCCGTCTTCCTGCAAAAAGCTGTCATCCAGGACCAGGTAATGGGGACCGGTCTCGCAAGTAACGTCAAGACCTGCCTTTTTGGCCTGGCGAATCAGATCCACACTTTCTTTGGTAGAGATGTGGCACACATGATAAGAACAACCGATCTTGGAAACAAGCTCCAGATCTCTGCGGATCTGTTCATACTCACTGGCGCTTGAAATGCCTTTGTGTCCGTTCTTGCGGGCGTATTCCCCGTCGTGGATATAGCCGCCCTTTAAAAGAGCGTTTACCTCGCAGTGGGCAACGATCATTTTGCCAAGCTTTTTGGCACGGCGCATGGCCTCTGCCATCATATCATCAGACTGAACGCCTCTGCCATCATCGGAAAAAGCAATCACGTCCGGTGCCATGCCTTCAAAATCGGAAAGGGTTTCTCCCACCTGCCCTACGGTAATAGATCCATAAGGGATCACCTGAATTTGAGCAGAGGATCGAATAAGATCAAGCTGAAGGCCC
Source organism: Eubacteriales bacterium (assembly GCA_045590715.1). Lineage (GTDB taxonomy): Bacteria > Bacillota > Clostridia > Oscillospirales > SIG627 > RGIG5579. Next base: position 7,639 of record JAZNRO010000002.1, read on the forward strand.
AAATTCTCCACGCTATCGGGAACGGGTTTTAAATTCGGCATGGTGCAAACACTGGTATAACCGCCTGCCGCAGCTGCCATGGAACCGGTGAAAACAGTCTCTTTATAAGAAAAACCCGGCTCGCGAAAATGCACATGCACGTCGCAAAAGCCGGGAAAAGCGGTCACTACGCCTGTTTCAGTACAGAAAGACTGCAAAGCAGAATAAGCCTCGGAAGAAACGGGCAGGTCTAATCCGATGCATCTGATCTCTGCTTTTTTCATCTGATTACCCATTCCGATCTCCTTCCAAAAAACAGCTTATAAACAAAAATAAGTCTTTTTTTATATTATTATATATTGCATTTAATTATTTTTAAGATTATACTACCAAAATCGATCTTTGTCAACAGTTTTTGCCCTTTGCGGGTATTGGAAAAACAACCAAAAATTACGCGAGTTATCAAAGTTTTTGCATTCTTTTTCATAAGAAAAAAGAGAGCCGGGGATTCCCCGCTCTCTTTAGTCGTCATTTTCAATGATTCTGTCTTCGAATATAGCACGGTTTTTCTTTACCGTTTCCAAAATACTGTAATAAATTTCCTTCTGTACACTGGAAAAATGTCCTTCCCCGATAATAAAATGGTCGATGAGCACTACGTTCATCTGATTTAAAAAATCCTGCACGCGAGAAGTGGTATTGAGATCCTCGGAAGATGCAATGGGAAGGCCGTGAGGATGATTATGGGCCAAGATCAGATAAGAAGCGTTGTGCTTCATGGCCGCATCGCAAAGTTTGCGAAACGAAAAGGAAACGGAGTTGATATCTCCTTCATGCAAAAGCTCCTGACCGCGAAAGCCCAGTGAATTATCATAAAAAAGTGCATAGACCTGCTCATTGTCCACGCCGCCGAAACGAAGCACCAGATCCTGACCGAGTCTATGGTAATCCGGAAGTGATTTGTGGGATTTAAAGCGGTCCAGGTAATACCTTTTTGCAACCGCCGGATAGGTTTTAATAAGGTGTGCGGCGTGCTCTCCGATACCGTCTACTTTACAAAGCTCCTCAACAGACGCTTCAAACACCCTGGAAAAACTACCGAAACGGTTTAAAAGCTCGTGGGCAATTTCGTTGGTATCCCGTCTGGGAATGGCAAAAAACAAAATCAGTTCCAGAATATTATGCTCTTCGAAATTCTCAAGACCTTCTTTCAAAAATCGCTTTTTTAGTTTTAATCGATGACCTGCGTGGGGATTTTTCTTGTTTTGCGGCATTTTTGTTCCTCGTTTGTTTTGCTATGAAAAAATAGTTGAAAAAAAGTAAAATTTGTAGTATACTAATTAAGTTAGATGAAAAAACATTAAAACCCAAGGAGAATGTTATGAAATCAAAAATTATCAGCGCATTTCTTTGCATCCTGGTTTTGGGCGCGACTTTTTACTTGATCATAAAAGCCCCTTCCGAAACGTCGGAGCCGGAAACCGGCGCCCAGAGTGAGACCCTGGTCACCATGGACTCGGTTGAAACAGAGGTAACAAGAACCTTTGTAATTGAAACGGCTCACGATGCAGAAGATCTGATGGAAAATCTTGCTTACGGGAAAGACAAAAACTTCGAAAATACTTTGTCTGATCTTGTTACAAGACTGAAAAGAAGCGCAGACTTTTTGAAAAACGATCTCAAGGATTACTACGGTGCTACCTATTTTACCAAAGTTTCCGAGATTTTTCAAGACACATTGGAAAATCCCTTTGCCGACAGCGCTTCCTTCTCGGAGAGGGTTTCCAAAAAATTAACGGAACTGCAAAATGCATATCCCGCTCCCATCGCAGAGACCCTGGATGAAAACCATCCTGAAACCCCCATGTATTATCCCAAATTTGATACCGCAGCAAACGGCAAATCTGCTCTTGCTTTCCTTGCGATCTACCGTCAGCAGTATCAGAAAAACAACAACTGTATTCTTCTCACCTTCGGCGGTAACGCAGTACTTGGCGACCCTCTGCTGGATGGAGAAAAAGAAAACAGCTTTAAGACTCTTTATGAAAAAGATAAGCGCTATCCCCTGCTTCATCTTTCCTCTGTACTCTTAACCGACTCGTTAAGCCTTTCCAATCTGGAAGCACCTCTTACCGAATCCATCGGCGACGTTACTGCTGCAGGCAGTATCAAAGGAATCCCCGGGTACGCATCCCTTTTAAAAGAAGGCGGAATTGATGGTGTTTCCATTGCTAATACCAACATCTTAAACTACGGTGAAACCGGTAAAAACGATACCAAAAAAGCCCTGGAAGATGCCGGTGTCAGTTACTCCGATGAAGGCAAGATCTCCTACTATGAAACAAAGCTCGGCAAGGTTGCTTTTTTAACCTACGACATTATTGATGAAACCCGCGCAAACGCCAATTTAACTTACAGTGATGCAGTAAAAGTTGATATTGCCGCCGCAAAAGAAAATGGCGCAAAAATCGTAATCACGCATTTTAACTGGATCAACACGGAAAAGAAAGCCTGGGATCCCAGTATGTCACAGATACAAACCGCAAGGGCTGCAGTTGATTCCGGTGCAAACCTTGTTTTAGGCTCCCACACCGGCGCCATTGAAGGCGTTGAACGCTACAAAGGCGTAAGCATTGTTTACTCAAATGGCGATCTGTTAAACCGTCAAAGCGGTAACGCAAACACCTTCCTGTATCAGCAAGCCTTTTCTCTGGATGCCGAGGGAAATGCGGTACCCGGACAGATCCAGCTCTTCCCCCTTGCCGGCTCCGGTTCCGATACCGGCTATCCTACCTTGATTCTGGATTCCGCTTCCGTACAGAGCTTCCGCGAGGCCATTCGTTCTTCTTCCTCCACCGTTCGTTACGGTGTTGGTAAAAAAGCAGAATTCACCCTGGATGAGCTGAATCTCATCTCTCTTTTGTAAGTAAAACGAGATAAAAAAATCCCACCGAAATTCGGTGGGATTTTTATTTTTTCCTTAAGCCAGATCCAGCCAGAAGGCGGGTCTGATGGACATATAACGTTCTGTTACTTTATGGAATGCACCTTCGTAAACTGCGCCGGTATCGGCAACGATCGCGGCTTTATTTGACTTAAAGCTGGGAGAACGAAGCCACCAGGCAGTATTACCGAAAGGATCGGAATATGCATAGTGAAGCCGAGCCTTATCCGTTGCAGAGGTCATTCTGTCACGGTCTGATTTAAAATACTCTTTTGCTTCGTCAATTGAAAGAAGAAACAATCTGTCGTAGGTATCGTTTCCAGCTTCGGTGCCGTAAAGTGCGTTGTCCTTATTTTCCACGTAGGTATAAGGAATGACACTCTGCTCATATTCCGTAAAGATTTCTTTCATAAAGGGATCGTTGAGCCACTGACGGACAAAACTTTCTTCCCAGGTGATATCGATACTCTTCTTATGGTACTGAACGCACTCCAGGGCTTGCTCGCTGATGAGAAGAAGACGTCCGTCTTTGTCCTTATCAAGAACACGCCAAGTGATCTCTTCCGTGCCGTTGGCATCGTTATCATCTTGCTCAATTTTACCAAAGACAATAAAGTCGCCAACCTTGGCATCGTGAACCTTTTGATAAAATTCTTCACTAAACATAGAGAGATAAATTTCTTTTCTCTTATCAGCGGCCTTCTTACCTCTTACAGTACGAAGAGCGGCAAGACCTTCGATCTTATCGCCACTGTCATAAATTGCCATGGCTTCATCATAGGTGTACGTCTTTCCGTAAGGATTTTTCGGACCACCCAAGAAATGAAAAGCAGCAAACACGCCTGCAATCAAAGCCGCCGCAAGCAAAGCGGAAAGCGCAATAATCGTGATCTTTTTACGTGTCATATTGTACCTCCAGGAAGTTTGTATTTTTATTATAAACTCTGAAAGATGCCTTTGCAAGAACCTCTCTCATTTTTTGAAAAAAACAAACGGAAAACAAGGAAAAGTATTGTTTAAATTATACAACACCCTGGCTCATCATGGCTTCCGCAACCTTCTTAAATCCGGCAATATTGGCACCGGCCACCAGGTTATATCCCAGTCCGTACTGCTCCGCGGCTGCGGCGGATGAATCGTGAATACTCTTCATGATCTGCTTAAGCTTTGCATCTACCTCGTCTGCGGTCCAGGTATATCGCTCGGAGTTCTGGCACATTTCAAGACCGGAAACAGCTACACCGCCGGCATTCACTGCCTTGGAAGGGGCAACCACTTTCACGTTCTTCTGCAGATATTTTAAGGTTTCATTGGGCGTGGGCATATTGGAAACTTCAAAATAGTATTTCGTGCCGTTTTCTACGATCTTTTCTGCATCCTCTTGCAGTACCTCATTCTGAGTAGCGCAAGGCATAGCAATATCACAGCGAACGCCCCAGGGCTTTTCACCGGGATAGAAGGTAGCACCGGGAAATGCCTTTACATAATCCTCCACGCTGCCGTGACGGGATGCACGGATCTCAAGAAGTTTATCCAGTTTTTCCTCTGTGGTAATTCCATCGGGATCGTATACATAACCTGCTCTGCCGGAAATGGTAACTACCTTTGCACCAAGCTCTGCGGCTTTCTTGCATACGCCCCAGGTTACGTTACCGTAGCCGGAACAACAAATAACCTTGCCCTTCATTTCATCGCCGAAGCGGTTGAGAACCTCCAGCGCGTAATAAATGGCACCGAAACCGGTGGCTTCGGGACGGATCAGGCTTCCGCCGTAGCTTAAGCCCTTACCGGTTAAAACACCGTTTTCAAAATTGCCGCGGATTCTCTTATACTGACCGAAAAGGTAGCCGACCTCTCTGGCGCCAACGCCGATATCACCGGCGGGAACGTCCACATCGGGACCCACGTAACGGTAAAGCTCGGTCATAAAGCTCTGACAGAAACGCATAATTTCGTTATCGCTCTTGCCTTTGGGATCAAAATCAGAACCGCCTTTTGCGCCGCCCAAAGGAAGGGTGGTAAGACTGTTTTTAAAGGTCTGTTCGAAGCCCAAAAATTTCATCAGACCGATATAAACGGTAGGATGGAAACGAAGACCGCCTTTATAGGGGCCGATAGCAGAATTAAACTGAACTCGATAGCCGCGATTCACACGGATCTTACCTTCATCATCCAGCCACGGAACACGGAAGATATACTGTCTTTCCGGCTCAACCAGTCTTTCCAGCAGCGCGAACTCTTCATATTCGGGGTGCATATCAATTACTTTTTCAAGAGAATGTAAAACCTCTTCCACCGTCTGAACGAACTCCGGTTCAGCAGGATTTTTCTTTTTTGTGTCCTGAAGGACTCTTTCAATATAGGGATTCATTTTTTCGCCTCGCTTTGTTAAATATTTGCAATTATAACAAACTATCATAAAAAAGTCAAGAAAAGCTTGAAATTCAAAGCTTTTCTATATAAATGCAAAAGGGGTTATTCCCTCTTGAATCCAAACCCATCTTGGGTTATAATACCATTATATACAGGAAAAAAGTTAGGATGAACAGAATGCAGGATTTTTTATCAAGAACAATTTCAATGCTTGGCGATGATGCCGTTGAAAAATTAAAAAACTCCCACGTACTTGTTTTCGGCCTAGGTGGAGTAGGCGGTCACGCAGTAGAAGCCTTGTGCCGCGCCGGTATTGGGACTTTGAGCCTGGTTGATTCGGAATGCTACGAAATTTCTAATCTTAACCGGCAGATCTTTGCTACCGCTGATACAATCGGCGAAAAAAAGACCGAGGCAGCAAAAAAGAGAATTCTTTCCATTAACCCCGGCTGCAAGGTTCTCACCTATCCAATTTTTTACGGAAAAGACCCCGCACCAAATAATCTTTTTGACGGTGTGGATTACATTTTGGATGCCATTGACTCAACAAGCGCAAAGCTGGATCTGATTCGTACCGCAAAAGAAAAAAACATTCCCATTATTTGCAGTATGGGAACGGGTAACAAGCTGGACCCCACGGCGTTTCGCGTTACTGATATCAACAAAACGAAAGTATGCCCTTTGGCAAGAGTGATTCGCCGAGAATGCAAAAAAATAGGTGTTGAAAAATTAAAAGTAGTTTATTCCGAGGAAGAACCGGTGAAAACACAGCTTTTTGAAGATGAAAACCGAGTTCCGGCCTCTGTCAGTTTCGTACCCGGCGTAGCAGGTATGATTTTAGCCGGCGAAATCATAAAGGATCTAATCAAATAATGTTTATCATAAGTGCCGATAAGCTTGGCGTAAGCTTTGGAGAAAAAGTACTCTTTGACAAGGTAAGTTTCTCTGTCAATCAAGGAGATAAATTAAGTATCGTAGGGGTAAACGGCGCGGGAAAAAGCACCTTGATGCGCCTTTTATACGACAAAAGTGTTCCCTTTTCCGGTAATGTTTTTATTGCCAAAGGAAAAACCGTCGGACACCTGGAGCAGCAAAGCCGTTTAAATCCGGATGAAACCGTTTATGAAGCAGCGCTGAAGATCTTTCGAGACCTTGCGGAGAAGGAAGCAAGACTTGAGGAAATGGCAAAGCTTTTAGAACAGGATTACAGCGCCGAGCAAATTGCAAGATACACAAGACTTCAGCAGGAATTCCAGAGAGACGGCGGCTATGAATACAAAAGCCGTGTTGCCGGAACTCTTACTGCTATGGGTCTTGACGAAGAAAAACAAAAGCTGAAGGTTTCCGCGCTTTCGGGCGGGCAAAAAACCATTCTACAGCTTGCGATTCTTTTATTGGAAGAGCCGGATATTCTTTTATTGGATGAGCCTACCAACCACCTGGATATTAAGAGTCTGGAGTGGCTGGAGGACAAGCTGAAAAAGATCCGAAGCACACTGATCATTATTTCCCACGACAGACTTTTCCTGGATCGGGTAACAAATAAAACCCTGGAAATTGAAAATACCCACGGTACTCTATATAACGTGCCCTATTCCGCTTACCGGGAGCAAAAGAGGGTTAATCGGGAAATTCAAGAAAAACACTACAAAAATCAGCAAAAAGAAATTGCCCGTATGGAAGCCTTTATTGCCCAGCAAAAAAGGTGGAACCGAGAAAAAAATATCATAGCGGCAGAATCACGCCAAAAAGCGCTGGACCGTATGGTGAAAGTAGAAAAGGTGGAAAGCGCTCCCCTTTCTCTGGCCTTTCGCTTTGCACCGACTCTCGAAAGCGGTGACGACGTATTAAGCGTAAAGAATTTAAAGAAAAGTTATCCGGGTGTAGCCCTGTTTGAAGACCTTTCTTTTGAAGTGAAAAAGAAGGATCGCCTTGTTATTATCGGAGCAAACGGCAGCGGAAAATCCACTCTTCTCCAGATCCTGGCGGGAAATACTCCCAGTGACAGCGGCGAATTCAGAACCGGTTATAACGTGCGCATGGGCTACTACGACCAGTACCAGCACCTAAACGAACAAAACACCGTTTTAGACGAAATTTGGGCCGATTCTGATGCAAATCTTACCCAGATTCGTTCCCTACTTGCC
>JAZNRO010000003.1:0-3198 GCA_045590715.1 Eubacteriales bacterium
CCATTCTTTCTACGGAAGAAGCAAAGATTCCTTCTACCTATATCAATCTTTCTGATGAAGATGCAGTAACCAAGATGAATAAACTCATTGATGCGCTGGATGATAATGAAGACGTGCAGAATTACTGGCACAACTGGGAAAACGAATGAGAAAAGATGAGGAAAAACGGATCGACTCTAATTTTGCTGAAGGAGCAGTGTCGATCCTTTCCGTTTTAAAAAACGATTCCCGCAGAATTGATGAAATATTCATTCTGCCTGACGCTAAAAAGGACGAAAAGAATATTCTAAAGCTTTTGAGTCTGGCAAAAAAGAAAAAGGTTCCCATCCGTTTATCAAACAAGGAGTTTTTCGATCAGGTAACTACTGGTCACACCCACGGCGGTGTTATTGCCTCGGTTGGTGAACGAAAAATGAAAACCCCGGAAGAGGTTTTTGATTTAGCCGGCGGCTTTGTATTTATGATCTGCGGAATTGAAGATCCTTTTAATTTCGGGTGTGCCGTCCGTTCTTTTTACGCCGCCGGTGCCGGTGGTATGATTTTAACTCCTCGTAACTGGCTTTCCGCTGCGGGAGTAACCATGCGTTCTTCTGCGGGAACTACCGAAGCAATTCCTTGCGCCGTTTACGATGATCCCGTAAGTCTTTGTGCTCTTGCCAAGGAAAAGGGATATCAGATTGTTTGCGCCAGTGAAAAGGAGTCTGTAGACCTTTTTTCCGCGCCGCTGAAAAAGCCGATTTTTATGATCGTTGGCGGGGAAAAGCGGGGAATTACCAAAGAATTTTTGCAAAATGCTGATTTACTTGTAAGAATCCCTTACGGAAGAGCCTTTGCCGGATCACTAACAGCTTCCGCCGCTGCAGCAGTTTGCGCTTTTGAAATTCAGCGTAGAAATCTTGAAAATAGTTTAGGAGAATAAATTGGGACAGCTTGCTACACGATTGATTGAGATTTTAATTACCTTACCGGTTATTTTAATCGCTCTTTCCGTTCACGAACTTTGTCATGGATTTGCCGCTTATAAGCTAGGCGATCCCACGGCAAAGTCCATGGGTCGGCTTTCGTTAAATCCGCTTCATCATATTGATCCTATCGGATTTATTACTCTTTTGTTTTTTCGTGTAGGTTGGGCAAAGCCGGTTGTCATTGATTCCCGCTTTTTTAAAAACCCCAAGCGCGACGTGGCGATCTGTTCTCTGGCCGGTCCGCTTTCCAATTTCCTTTTGGCATTTTTATTTTCCTTTGTTTACGTTTTTCTTGTGCGAATTGGATTAAGCCTAGGCCTTTTGAGTACGGCAAGTATCACTTATTTTGAAGTCCTTTGTATGATGGCTATGTATATGGTTACAATCAATTTAGGACTTGGTGTATTCAATCTGATTCCTATTCCGCCGCTGGATGGCTCGAAAATTTTGTATGCATTTTTGCCTAGCAGAATTATTTACAAAATTATGCCTTATGAAAAATATATTCAGCTTGCACTAATTCTCCTGCTTCTGACCGGATTCTTGTCCGGACCTATTCACAGCGTTGTTTCGCTGATTTATAACTTATTTATGAAAATTGCGCAAGGAGCGATCCTTTGATGGCTAATGATCAGTTAAATTTTAAGCTTGAGATCTTTGACGGTCCTTTGGATCTTCTCCTCACGCTTATTTCAAAACAAAAAATCAATATTTATGATATTCCCATTGCGGACATTTTGGATCAGTATCTGGAGTATATGGAACTTTGCCAGATGTATAATGCAGAGCTTTCCAGCGAGTTCATTGTAATGGCTTGCGAGCTTTTATACATCAAATCCAAAATGCTTCTTCCCAAAGAAGAGGAAGAGGAGGATCCCAGAGAGGATCTGGTTCGCTCACTCATTGAGTATTCCGAGGTAAAGAAGGCGGCGAGTTTTCTTTCTGAGCGGGAAAAGGTATATTATTACCGCTATTATCCCACTCCTCAGGTACCCATTGTGAAGGTGGAATCCACCATGACCGATCCCATTTTGCTTTGGGAAGCATTTTCTCAAATGAGAACCGCCCTCCGGGAAGATCGCGAACGGAAGAAGAAAGAAGACGTTAAGAATATTTTCTCCGCTAAAGTAACTCCCGTTGAATCAAAGGTTGTATTTGTTCTGCGCAGAATTGTAAAAGCATTTCCTCGCGGCAATTCCGTTTCCTTTTCTTCTATGATCCGAGAGCAGGGAGATCGCAGTGACTGTGTAGCAACCTTCCTTGCCATTTTGGAACTTATTCAAAGCGGTAGAATTATTTTTGAAAAAACAAGTGACGACTATATTATTAGTCTGAATATGGAAAAGAAAGGGGCGTAAAGATGGAATTTTCTTTAAAATTTGTCAGTTATGAAAAAGGGTATCTTGTAAACGCCCTGGAAGCAGTTTTGTTTGCCGGCGGTGATCCGGTGAGCCTGGAACGCTTGGCGCAGATTTTCGATATTACAAAAGTTGAAGTTGCAATGATAGTAGACGAACTGGAAAACCGTCTGTCCGGAAGTGATTCATCCTTTGAACTTTGCAGACTTGCGGATTCCGTTCAGCTTTGCACCAAAAAGGAGTTTGCAGAACCGGTTCAAAAACTCCTTGAAATTAAAAGAACCGCGCCCATTTCCAAAGCGGCTCTGGAAGCACTTTCCATCGTTGCTTATAAACAGCCGGTTACCAAAACATATATTGAGCAGGTGCGCGGTGTAGACTGCTCCGGTATCATCTCTACATTGATTCAGAGAGAACTGATTGAAGAATGCGGTAGATTGGACGCTCCCGGCAGACCCATTCTCTACCAGACAACGCATAATTTCTTGCGTTGCTTCGGTTTGGAGAGTCTTGAGGACTTGCCCGGCGAGAATTCCGTACAATTAAGTATTGATTCTGAAGAGAGCATAGAAGAATGATTGTATTTTGGATCCTTTTGGTTCTTTTTCTTCTTCTGTTTTTTGTGTTTACCTTAAAGGTACATTTGATCTTTGATTTTCATCAACGGCTCACGGTGACTCTCAAAATTCTTTGGTTACGCTATGATGGCTTTCAGATTTTAGAGAAGCTCGGACAGCGCAAAGATGAACAAAACACAAAGTCTTCGAGCGTGTCTAAAACACCTGAAAATAAGAAGAATAATAAAATCGATTTGATCGGCTTTGCAAAGTTTCTTGGTCATCTTGCCAAAGTTATCACCTTAGGCTTAAAAGAGT
>JAZNRO010000004.1:0-6963 GCA_045590715.1 Eubacteriales bacterium
ACTGAAGGAGAGCGTGAGACTCGGCTTTTGGCGAAGGGAGAATTTTCGCAGGCTCCTTCCACCGCAAGCGGTCCCCCTTCCTCTCGGAGGAAGGCTTTCCGGCGGGGCGTCGAGGCCTTTGGCTCCTACGGATCAAACCCGAAATGATGTGCGTCGGTGTGTGGGGTCTTACGAAAAATATAAGAGGAGTATTTTGTAGGGGCGAACTGCGTTCGCCCGATAACACGGTACAAATCCAGACGGGCGAACGCAGTTCGCCCCTACGAATAGAAAGCCAAAGTTTTTCTTTGCGGAAAGGGAGAAAAAGTGATGTTATCACTTTTTTGATGCTTTTCGACCGCCGATACCCGGTTTTGAACGACCGAAGGGGAGGAACAAAACCACGGTATCAAGGAGTTCTACTTTCTTTTTCCCAAAAAGGTGCGAAAACTATGGCTTTGTGTGATGACACCAAGTTCAGTTTTTCTTTGCTTCCTTTCTTTTTTCGAAAAAGAAAGGAAGTTACTTGGCGTCGTACCAGGTAAAGCCTTCTTTTGCTTCGGCAACGAGAGGCACGGAAAGGGCGGCTGCCTTTTCCATTTCTTCCGAAAGGATCCGGGCGGCTTTCTCTTTTTCTTCTACCGGGCACTCTAAAATCAGTTCGTCGTGCACCTGGAGAATGAGAGAAGCCTGAAGATTTTCTTCCGCAAGGCGCTTGTCCACCCGTACCATAGCAATTTTAATAATATCCGCGGCAGTGCCTTGGATCGGCGCGTTCATGGCAACTCGCTCACCAAAGGCCACAAGGTTCTTTTTGGGCGCTTTCAATTCCGGAATATAGCGCCGTCTGCCAAAGAGAGTGGTGACAAAGCCGTCTTCGTGGGCCTTTTCCTTTACCCCGTCAAGATAAGAGCGGATACCGGGGAACAGGGCAAAGTACTTTTCAATATAGTCTTTTGCTACCCGCATAGGAACGCCGATATCCTGGCTGAGAGAATATTCTCCGATCCCGTATACGATACCGAAGTTTACCGCTTTGGCGCTCTTTCGCATCTCTGCGGTAACTTCTTCCGGGCTTACGTGGAAGATTTCCGAAGCGGTCTTGGTGTGAATATCTCTGCCCTCCAGGAAGAAGGAGCGCATGGTAGCATCCTCTGCCATGTGAGCCAGAAGGCGCAGTTCGATCTGGGAGTAGTCTGCATCAATGAGCACCAGATCTTCTTTTCCGGCGGTGAAGAAACGGCGCATTTCTCTGCCAAGCTCCGTTTTTACCGGAATATTCTGCAGATTGGGCTCTGCCGAGGAAAGGCGGCCGGTGGCCGTCAGCATCTGATTAAAGGAAGTGTGGATGCGACTGTCTTCCCGGATCTGTTTTAGCATCCCTTCTACGTAGGTGCTGTAGAGTTTGGTTACCGTGCGGTAAGAAAGGATTAGATCAATAATGGGGGAATAGGGACGAAGCTTTGACAGGGTCTCCGCATCGGTGGCGTAGCCGGTCTTGGTCTTCTTTCCCGGCGGGAGCATCAGTTTTTCAAAAAGGATCACGCCCAGCTGCTTGGGAGAGGAAATGAGAAATTCTTCTCCGGCACATTCATAGATCTTTTCCTTCAGCTCCTCGGAAAGGGCAAGAAGCTGCTTGCCGTAATTTTCAATGCCGTCCCGGGATACCGCAAAGCCCTTTTCTTCCATTTTGGCAAGAACCCGGGCCAGGGGCAATTCCGTTTCAAAATACAGATCCTTTGCCGTGCTTTCCGAAAGCTGTGAGAGAAGAACCCGGTACAAGCGGGAGATCACAGAAAGGGAAGTGGCTACGTCAAGGGAGCCGGGTGCCAGGTTCTCTTTTAAATAAACCAGGGCCAGACGGGATAGGGTCATAGCCGTATTTTGGGAATTGAGTACGTAAGAACAAAGGGCAAGGTCAAAAGAAACAGTGATATTTTCCATATCGCCAAAAGCCTTGTAGCAACGGTGGAGAAAAGCCTTGGAATCCGCTACTACGATTTTGGACTTTTGGAAAAGGGACTTGATATCGCCGGAAAGCCGGACGGCTTTTCCTTCGGAAAGGGCGTAAAAGTCGTTTTCATCAAAGGTGATAAATAAAAGATCTTCTTTGATTTCGCCCGCGTCCCGGGAGAGGATCTCCTCTTTTTCCTGGGGCAGGTCAAACATAGAACCCTGGGCAAAGTCTTCCTGGGGCTCTGCTTTTTTTACTTCTTCCAGGCCAAAGCTCTGGAGCATTTTGAAAAACTCCAGTTCGGTGAGAAGGGGCTGCATTAAATCTTTATCAATGCCGGAATAGGGAAAATCTTCAATGGCAGAAAGGCCCGGCACTTCCCGGCAGATCTCCGCCAGAAAACGGCTTCTGTAAGCGTCTTCCTTGCCGTCTTTCAGCTTTTCCTTGGCGCTGGGGCCTACGGGGAGAGCGTCAATATCTTCATAAACGCCGTCAAGACTGCCGCGCTCGGAGATAAGCTTTACTGCGGTCTTTTCGCCGATGCCGCGGACACCGGGAATGTTATCGCTGCTGTCACCGGCCAGAGCCTTTACGTCAATGAGCTGACGGGGGGCAAGACCGAATTTTTCAAAGAGTACCTGGGGGGTGATCTCTTCGTCCTTGCCGGTGCTGGCAAGGATCAGGGTCACGTTTTCCCCTACCAGCTGATAGGAGTCCCGGTCCCCTGTTACAAGAAAGGCACGGTTTCCGCCCTGGGCGGCAACCCGGGACAGGGTACCTAAAATATCGTCTGCCTCGTAGCCTTCTTTTTCCACAATTTCAATTCCTAAGGCCTTTGTCGCCTCATGCAGATAGGGCATCTGGGCCCGAAGATCGTCGGGCATAGGCTTGCGGGTGGCCTTGTACCCAGCGTCAAACTTGTGACGGAAGGTGGGGGCGTGCAGGTCGAAAGCGGCCACCGCATAGTCCGGCATTACCGCTTCCAGGTGCTTTTTTACAATATTGATATAGCCGAAAATGGCGTTTGTGGGCAGGCCCTTGGAATTGGAAAGGGGGCGCACCCCGTAAAAGGCTCGATTCAGGAGGCTGTTGGCGTCCAGAATGAGAATTTTCTTCATAATCGTTCCTTCTCTTTTTGAGATTTTTATACGTTGAAGCGGAAGAGGACGATATCTCCGTCCTTCACCTCGTATTCTTTTCCTTCACTGCGAAGAAGTCCCTTTTCACGAACGGCGGCCATAGAGCCGAGAGAAATAAGGTCGTCAAAGGAAACCACCTCTGCACGGATAAAGCCGCGCTCAAAGTCGGAATGGATCTTGCCGGCGGCCTGGGGCGCCAGGGTGCCTTTGGTAATGGTCCAGGCTCTTACCTCCGGCTTTCCGGCGGTCAGGTAACTGATAAGGCCAAGGAGAGAGTAGCCGGCCTGGATCAGTCTTTCAAGGCCTGCGTGCTCAATGCCCAGGTCCTCTAAAAAGAGGGCTCTGTCTTCTGCCGGCAGTTCCGCCAGCTCCGATTCGATCTTGGCGCAGATGGGAATGATCTCGTTTCCGCTTTCCTTGGCGTACTGGGCCAGTGCCGCGTAAGCGGGGTTGTTTGCGGAAAGGTTTTCGTAGTCTACGATATCGTCTTCCGATACGTTGGCCGCGAAGATCTGGGGCTTCATAGAAAGAAGGGGCATCTCCAGTAGCATTGCTTTTTCGTTATCGGAAAATTCAAGGCCTCTGGGGCTTTTGCCTTCTTCCAGTTTGTCAGTCAGCTTTTTAATCAGGTCAATTTCCGCCTGGGCGCTCTTGTCACCCTTCAGCTTCTTTACGGCTCTATCCATTCTTCTTTCCAGAATTTCAAGGTCGGAAAGGATCAGCTCCATATTGATTACGTCTGCATCGCGCACCGGGTCAATGCCCTTGTCTACGTGTACGATATCCGCATCTTCAAAGCAGCGTACTACGTGCACGATGGCGTCTACCTCGCGAATGTGGGAAAGGAATTTGTTGCCCAGACCTTCGCCCTGGCTTGCGCCTTTTACAAGGCCGGCAATGTCAACAAATTCGATTACCGCAGGGGTCACCTTTTCCGGATCGTACATTTCTTTCAGTTTGTCCAGTCTTTTATCCGGCACCGGTACAATGCCCACATTGGGCTCAATGGTGCAGAAAGGGTAGTTGGCCGCCTGGGCGCCACCGCCGGTCATGGCGTTAAACAGTGTGCTTTTTCCTACGTTGGGAAGTCCTACAATACCTAGTTTCATTTTTTCCTTTTCTCCTAAACAAAATACAATTTTATTTTATCATAAGAGAGGGGCGATTTCAAGGGGAAAGGAGTTTTCCCGCAAAAAGAAAACAGCCGTGTTTTACACGGCTGTAGATAAATGAATTATGTTTTTTGTAATGAAATATAGACTGCTTGATTGCTAAGCTCGGCAAAACGTTTTTCAACGATATGTTTTTGATATGCCACGTTGCTACCGGATATAGGATCATTAAAAAAATAATAGTCATCGTTGTATCCTACCAAAACCAGGCAATGTTCCCCTGCAATCCAGGTAAATTCTTTGCCGTTATTTAAATGCCAGGTATTGCCTTGGGAGGATTTCTTCATTCCCATTGTTGCCCAGATTAAAAGGGGCTGCTCACGGTCAATGTATTCTTTGCAAAGTTGTTCCAAGGATTGATCGGTAATTGCCTTGGCGGTGCAGTTTGAATTTTTTTGATTGATTGCTAGGGCAATTGCACCGGAGAAACAACCGTATGAATTGTTTGTAAAAGGGTTTCCGGCAAAAACTTTGTTGGGGTCTGGTCCGTAGAGTTTTCCGTTTGAATAATAAAAATCTTCGCTGTGTTCAATCCAGTTTCTTGCAAATTCTTGCGGTGTAATATTTATATTATAAAAATTTAAAACCATAGTAGCTGCTACCGCTTCGCACCCAGTTGGCAAATCCGGGAATTGACAAAGGGTAGGAACGGAAATAAATTTTTCTTTTGTTGATGCATCTGGGGAGGACATAAGAGGGTCGATGATTGTAATGGGTTCATTTTTGCCGTTTGTTTCATTTGTTTCTGTTAGGAAAGGTTGTTTGTTGCAGGAACAGTATGTAATTAAAAATCCAGCAATCAAAATAAATCCAAGTAGTTTTTTCATGTTTTCCTCCGTTTTTTGCAAAAAACTTCATCTTTAGAAGGAGTGTATCACAAAATTTGGATAAAATCAATATAGAAACTTCATCTTTATAAGATTTTTGGAGTGCCAAAATGAAGATATATTGGAATGGAAAATCGAAAAATATTATCGGAAACAATATTAAGACTTTGCGGAAACGAATGGGAATCACACAAAAAGCGTTGGCGGAGAAGCTTCAACTGGAAGGCCATGAGTTTTCTGATCTTACCATTTTGCGAATTGAACAAGGAACAAGATTTGTCCCGGATTACGAGGTTGTCATTTTAGCAGATTTTTTCAAAGTATCTACCGAGGAGCTTCTTAGAACGACAATATAAAAAGGAAACAGTGCTGCAAAGCAAACGCTGTTTCCTTTTTTGTATTACAATTAAAAATTCTTTTTGGTGTGACGGTACCACGCGGTGTAGAATTCTTTCATCAGTTTATTATAGCGGGGCTTTTCCTGTTCTAATTCTTCTTTTGCTTTCAGGTAATCCCTGCTTTGGATAAATTCTTCGTAATCTGCCACCGCCTGCTTCTTGGAAACGCCCCGGATGATTACGGGATCCAAAAAGCCGGTGAGAAAAGCAGAAACGAAGAGGGAAAGCACGGGAATACCGATCAGGTGTACGAAAGAGATCCCCGTAAACTTACTGCAAATTTCGTAAAAGGGAAGATATTGGGTAATGGCGTCGTACAGTTCTTTGTTTTCGAACACGCTGTAAAGAAGAAGGGCAGAGAGGATGAGCGCCAGGACGGTGGGAAGGCTTCCGATGAACTTTTTCAGTCTTTCCTTTCCTCTGCGCAAAACCAATTCCTTGCGCTTTTTCAGTTCTTTTTCTTTCTCCACCAGTTTTTCTGCAGAGGGATTTTCGTAATAAGAAAGGTAAGAAATGCCGTTTTCGTTTTCTACTCCGTCAAAGAAGTCAAGCGTTATGGAAAAGGACTGACACTTAAAGTCATCTTCTTCCCAAGGGTTCTCCTTATCGGGAAGGAGGGAGGAGCCTTGGGTGGACTCTCGGACGTAGGTTGTTTGGGAAAGGGTTACGAGGCCGGAAAAAGAAGAGGGCGGGAAGGCGTCTATCGCGCCGCCATTATTGATTACGGCTTTTTGGAGAGCTCTGTCGATATGAGGGCGCAGATGGCACAGGAGCTCTTCCTGGTATTTTTTCTGATCGGAAAGGCTGAATTCACGGTAAGTGCCGTGGTCAACGGCGTACCGGGCCTTTTTCATTGCTTCGTCGTTGTATTGATTTTTCGCCTTGAAAAAGGCGGCGGCAACGGAAGTTTTGTCTTCGTCTTTTTCAAAGTCTTCTTGGTAGTAGGTTTTAGTTATTGCGGGGACGGTCAACTTTTCCGGAATTCTCATAGAAACCTCTCTTAATATAAAGGCAATATTCCTTTATATTATAGTATCCATTTTGCCATTTTGCAATGTTTTTATTACTTTTTTGCCCTATACTATATAAGGAAGAAAAATATTTGCTTGAGAGGCTGTAAGAAAAGGCGGTGAATTAATCAAGATATAGTGGTAAAAAATGGAGCAGCAACTAGGTGTTGAGAAAGGGGAAATCCATTTTGTGAACAAGTTGAAAACAATGAGAATTCCGGACTTTTTTTGACATTTTTCTATTGACATTATTCTTTTCTTTTGCTAAACTGTAACTCCACCGCCGCTTTGGAGGGTGGATCCGGGCGAAAAGGCTTGGCGAGAAAAAATTTGAAGAAATTCAAAAAAAGTACTTGACAAGGGCTAGACGTTTGGATATAATAGATAGGCTGTCGTTTGGCAGCGAGCGAACCTTGAAAATTGAACAACAAAGACAGAAAATGTACAAAGACAAAGCACGATTAGTGGTAAGAGATTACTGCGA
>JAZNRO010000005.1:0-31663 GCA_045590715.1 Eubacteriales bacterium
AGATAATAATCCGCTATTACTCACACTTTCGCTGTGCTTTTTTGCCGGGGGTGGAATCGGTAATATGATAGAGCGTATCTTTCTTGGCTACGTAATTGATTTTCTCAATTTTGAATTTATTGAATTCCCCATTTTCAACGTTGCAGACAGTTTTATTTGTATCGGCGCCTTTTTGATTGCACTTTATCTTGTTTTTGACATCATTTCAGAATCTCGGAGTAAAAAAGATGTCAAATGAATTGGAATTGAACGTTTTAACCTGCGATAAAGAAAATATCAGACTTGATCAGTATTTATCGCAAGAAATCGAAATCTCCCGTACAAGAGCCGTTCAAATGATTGAGGATGAACTGGTACTTGTAAATGGAGAATCAAAAAATAAAAAATATTTAGTAAAAACAGGCGATATTATTGAATATCAAGAAATGCCGGACGCCATGATAGACGCCAAGGCACAAGATATTCCCCTTGATATCGTCTACGAAGATAATGACATCATCGTGGTGAACAAACCGCAAAACATGGTGGTTCATCCTGCCCCCGGTAACCCTGACGGTACCCTTGTGAACGCACTGCTCTTTCATTGTAAAGATTCTCTCTCCGGTATCAACGGGAAACTTCGCCCTGGAATCGTCCACCGTATCGATAAAGACACCAGCGGCCTTATTATCGTAGCAAAAAACGATGCCGCCCACATCGGACTTTCAGAAATGTTTAAAGATCATTCCTTCCAGCGGAAATATCAAGCCATTCTTTACGGCTGTCCGAAGGAAGATGAAGGAACGGTAAATCTCGCCATTGGCAGAAGCAAAAAAGATCGTAAAAAAATGACCTTTTATGCACCTGATTCCCCGAATGCGAAAAATGCCGTCACTCATTATAAGGTTCTTGAGCGTTTCAACGGTTATTCTCACGTAGAACTGACTCTGGAAACCGGCAGAACGCATCAAATTCGCGTACATATGTTGTCTTTATCTTGTCCGGTATTGGCTGATCCCCTCTATGCCACCGGTCGAAAGAATTTTGGTCTTGAAGGTCAGTGTTTGCATGCCAAATTCATTCGATTTCGTCACCCTGTAACTGGCAAGGAATTGACTTTCGACTCCCACCTTCCCACGTATTTTGAAGAAACGCTAGAAAAAATCAGAAATTGCTAAATTCAGGAGTTTCATTTGTCCAAATTTGATTCTTATTTAATTGTTTCGGATTTAGACGGAACCTTTTTTGGTGAAAAGGCGTCCGTTTTACCTGAAAATTTTGAAGCAATTGAGTTTTTTAAAGAAAACGGCGGATTATTTACCTTCGCCACCGGTCGAGATTATAAAATTCTCGAGCATCAATTTTCTGGGATTTTAAACGTTCCCAATTGCCCCGGCATTCTTTGCAACGGTGTATACCTTTATGATTTCCTAAACCAAAATACAATTGAACAAATGGAAATTGATAAAGAAGAACTTTTAAAAGCAATCAAAATGATAAAAAAAGAAGTCCCTGAAGCTACTTATCGTATCAGTTTCCCTGGCGGTTTTCTGTGTGACAAAGAAAATTCACTTCCCTTTCCCAATGAATTAAAGTCTTTTTTTGATCCGATTTTGGTTTTGGATCATATTGAGAATCATTTGGATGCGCCCTGGTACAAACTGGTTTACAGTTTCACAAAAACAAAAGATCAAAAAGAAAATTGGATTCGATTTGTTAAAAACACAGCAGAAAAAATTGCATTTAAAAACATTAAGTATATCGCCTCTGCCGATCACCTGTTAGAATTTTTACCAAAAGGCGCCGGTAAAGGTAAGGCACTTCAGCATTTAAGAAAACTCTATCCGGAACGAAAGATCATCTGCGTTGGCGACTATGATAACGATTTAGATATGCTTTTAGCATGCGATATGCCCGCTTGTCCCGAAAACGCACTTGATAAAATCAAAAATATTTGTTCGATTCATCTCTGCCATCACAGCAAAGGCTGCATTGCAGATTTGATATATAAACTGGACTCCAGTATAAAAAAATAAACTTCGGAGGAAGAAAAATGGAAAAACAAAAGAAGGTTGAACTCCAAAAGTATGCAACCAAAATCAGACTCGGTGCTCTGGAAGAAATCTATAGCGCTTCTTCGGGTCACCCCGGCGGATCTTTGTCTATTGCAGACATTCTTTCTTATCTCTTTTTTGAAAAGATGAATATTGATCCCAAAAATCCTAAAATGGCAGATCGCGACAGATTGGTTCTCTCCAAAGGCCACACCGCTCCCGCTCTTTATGCCGCTCTGGCAAATCGCGGTTATTTCGATACTGCTCTTTTAAAAACCTTCAGAAACAAGGATAGCATTCTTCAGGGTCACCCTGATATGAAGCACATTCCCGGTGTTGATATGTCCTCCGGTTCTTTGGGTCAGGGTATTTCCGCTGCTTGCGGTATCGCTCTCAGCGCAAAACTTGATAAGAAAAACTACAACGTTTATACGATCCTGGGCGACGGTGAAATCGAAGAAGGCCAGGTTTGGGAAGCTGCTATGTTTGCCGCTCACTATGGCCTTAATAACCTCTGCGCGTTCATTGACTTCAACGGTCTTCAGATCGACGGTGACGTTACCAAGGTTATGAACCCCACTCCCATTGACGCTAAATTTGCTGCATTCGGTTGGAACGTAGTTGTGATCGACGGTCACGACCTGGAACAGATCGAAGAAGCTGTTGCCGCTTTTGAAAAGAGCGATAAACCCACTGCCGTTGTATGCAAGTGTATCAAGGGCAAGGGCGTATCCTTTATGGAAAACCAGGCCGGCTGGCACGGAAACGCTCCCAACGCTGAACAGTACGAAACCGCAAAAGCTGAACTGGAAGCAGTTCTCGCTTCTTTAAACTAAGGAAAGGCAAGGTAAAAAAGATATGAAACTTCAGAAGAAATATGAAATCGGTCAGAAAGTTGCTACCAGAGAAGCTTACGGCGACGCTCTTGCCGAATTTGGCGCAGATGAAAACATCATCGTAATGGATGCCGACCTTTCCAAATCCACCAAAACTGCAAACTTCAAGGCAGTTTACCCCGAACGCTTCATTAACTGCGGTATTGCCGAAGCAAACATGGTAAGCGTTGCTGCAGGTCTTGCCTCTACCGGCAAAACCGTATTTGCAAGCTCCTTTGCAATGTTTGCCGCAGGACGTGCTTTCGAGCAGGTTCGTAACTCTGTTGCTTACCCCCACTTAAACGTTAAGATCGGTGCTACTCACGCTGGTATTACCGTAGGTGAAGACGGTGCTACTCACCAGTGCAACGAAGACCTCTCTATCATGCGTACTATCCCCGGTATGGTAGTTATCAACCCCGGCGACGCTGTGGAAGCAAGAGCGGCTGTACTTGCTGCTATCAAATACGACGGTCCCGTTTACCTGCGTTTTGGCAGACTGGCAGTTCCCGTTGTGAATGACGAAGAAACCTTTGAATTTGAAATCGGTAAGGGTATCCAGGTTCGCGAAGGAACTGACGTTACCATCGTTTCCACCGGTATCTGTACCGCAGAAGCCATCAAGGCTGCTGAAGAACTGGAAAAAGAAGGCATTTCCGCTGCGATCATCAACATTCACACCATTAAACCCATTGATGCTGAAATTCTTACCGCTGCCGCAAAGAAGACCGGCTGCATCGTTACTGCTGAAGAGCACAATATCATCGGCGGTCTGGGAAGCGCAGTTTGCGAAGTTCTTGCTGAAACCTGCCCCGTTCCCGTACTGAAGGTAGGCGTAAATGACTGCTTCGGTAAATCCGGTAAAGCCGGTGAACTGATCGATGTATTCGGACTTTCTGCCAGATTCATCGTTGAAAAAGCAAAGCAGGCTATTGCACTGAAAAAGTAAATCAAACAAAAAAGCTCTCTTCGGAGAGCTTTTTTTATGCCTTCACTACGACCTCTTGCTTTTCTCCTTCATTTGATACGAAGGTGGAGCGAAAATAGTCCATAGGAAAAATAATGGCTGACAGCGACAATACCGCTACCAAAATCCAGTATGCTTTTGTAATATTCATCTTAATTGATTCCTTATTCGATATAATGCACTTTTTTCAAGCCTGCTTACTTGTGCTTGACTGATGCCGATTTCACCGGCAACCTCCATTTGGGTCTTTCCTTGATAAAATCTTAAATTTAAAATTGATTTTTCTCTGTCATTCAGTTTCTTCACCGCTTCATCTAAAGCAATGTTTTCGATCCAGTGCTCATCCGAAGATTTCTGATCGCAGATCTGATCCATTACAAAAATAGAATCTCCGTTATCGGAATATACGGGGTCATAAAGTGAAATCGGATCAATAACGGCTTCCAGCGCAGAACGAACTTCCTTTTCTGTGGCCGGGATATGCTCCTCCCCTTTCTCCTCACTTAGACTCTTCATTTTTTTATTATAACTTGCAGTAATTTCAGCGATGGTAGGTTCTCTGCCAAGTGAAGCAGTTAGATATTCCCGTTCAGCCAGCGCTTTATATGCCATATCCCGAACGGACCGACTAACGCGGATCATATTATTATCCCGAAGAAATCTCCTAAGCTCCCCAATAATCATAGGAACAGCATAGGTGCTGAACTTCACGTTCTGGCTGATATCAAAATTATCTACTGCCTTGATTAGCCCCATGCACCCAACCTGGAACAGATCGTCCGGGCTGTCGTGTCTACGAGTAAATTTTTGTATCACACTAAGAACCAGCTTCAAATTACCGGAGATCAGTTCGTCACGGGCATTCAGATCGCCCTCTTTTGTTCTCCGAAGAAGATCTGTCTTTTCTTTTTCCGATAACACCTTCAGACTCGCAGTGTTAATACCGGAAACCTCTACTTTCCCAATCATTCTTTGCACCTCCCAAGATTTATTATTTCCATATTTTTTTGTGGAAATTCGATGCTATGTGGTACAAAAAATGGAAAAAAGCCGTCCAAAGGACGGCTTTTTATGAAGTTATCTGTTCTTCATCTGATTTTCGGCGCTTTCGATTAATTTCTTAACCATCTGACCACCGATAGAACCAGCCTGCTTCGCAGTAAGGTCACCGTTGTAACCCTGCTTCAGGTTTACACCAACTTCGGAAGCTGCTTCCATCTTGAAACGGTTCAGCGCTTCTTTTGCCTCAGGAACAAGAGACTTGTTAGCCATGATATTTACTCCTTATTGAGATTTAATATTGAGCCCAGGCTCATAAACCTTAAAAACGAATGTTTTCCGGCTCAATACTATTTTGTCAAGGAAAAAATATTTTATGAAAGGTAAGTTTTGGAAATTACATTGAAAAATACTAAAAAATATGTTATAATATGAAAAGAATTTAATGGGAGGATTGAAATGGCCCAAAGATTATATAAAGATGATGAGATCAAACTGATTATTCTCTATCTCTTAAACGAGCTGGACGATACCTTTGATTTTGAAACACTGTCCGAAATCATTGTTTGGGACGGATCCATCAGCTATTTTGTTTTTTCGCAGTGCTTTGAGGAACTGATCGGAACCGGTGCAATTGACAAAATGGAAGACGAAAATGAAAATGCAAGCTACAAAATCAGCGAGATCGGCAAAATTTCTATTAAAGAAGTAGAAGACTCCCTTTTAAGCTTTGTAAAAGAAAGAATTATGCGAAGCGCGACCCGTCTTCTCGCTTTCAAGAAGGACGGAACCAATATTTTATCTTCGATTTCTCCGAAGAACGGCGGCTATGAATTATCCTGCTCTATTACGAACAAAAAATTCAGTCTGCTTGATATCAAAATGTACCTGGATAATCGTGAGGAAGCCGAAATTCTTCAAGCAAGCTTTGATAAACAAGCAGAACGGGTTTACAGCAGCCTTTTAGCCCTTTTAAGCGGTGATTCCAAATTCATTATATAAAGAAAAAAAGTCCCGATGATCGGGACTTTTTTTATGCGATTTCATAATAGTAGTAGTTTTCTTCCATTTTTTCCGTATAATAGGTAAATTTTACACCGTAGGAAGCTTTTTGTTCATAGGAATAACCTTGACCGTTCGGAGTCAGATCTGCCGTCAGATCGCCAAAATATACGGGTTTATCATCACTTACGAAATAAAAACCGTAATCAAAGTTTTTACTGGCAAGGCTTAAGGAAAAAGTACAGAGATCGAGTCCGTCGCGGCAGATAAAGTCTACCATTTTCACGCCGCTATTTTCAAACAAAGCCAAAACACAAGGCTCCGTGCACGCCGTAAAGGAGTTGTCCTCCATATTCTGAATATAAAGGCCGTCCATCTCCTCGCTTCCCTCCGGCGACCAATAGTCAACTCTGGAAATCAGCGCTTCAAAACCTAGAGAGGATATATAATCTACACAATCCTTATATAGATTTTCATTTTCGGAAAAATGAGAAATGGTTTTTTGATCTTCCGGAACCACCGGCTCCATTTGACACGAGGTAAAAGAAAATATTAAAATGAATGCTAAAAATAGCATAATAAATCTTTTTTTCATTTTGCTCCCCTTTCCTACCGATTATAGCACAAAACTAGGATTATTACAACAAAAAAATAAAGGACTGCATTTCTGCAGTCCTTTATTTTTTTGAAACTTAGATACCCTTCTTGGATCTTTCGATCTTTTCAATGGTAGTAAAGTTGTTCTTTGCTACGTGACCGGGCAGGGGCATGATCTTTTCGTGGATAGCATCTACGATCCATTCAGCCTGCGGGAAGAACATGTGGTCAAGTTCGAAGCAAGGAGTGATCCAGTTTCTGGAACCAACAACGGTTACAGGACCGTCCAGGTAATCAAATGCCATTTCGGTAATGTTGGAAGCCATATCTCTCATTACAGAGTTCCTTTCAACAGCGTCACCAACGATCACGCACTTACCGGTCTTCTTAACAGATTCGATAACCTTAGAATAGTCAAAAGGAACGATAGAACGGGTGTCGATAACTTCTGCGGAAAGACCGTACTTCTCTTCCAGGATCTTTGCGGCATCCAGTGCTCTGTAAAGAACAGCACCGATGGTAAGAATGGTAACGTCCTTACCGGGTCTCTTGATATCGGGATCACCGATGGTGATTTCATAAGCTTCTTCGGGAACGCCGCCTTCGTGGAATTCTTCGCCCTTGTCGTAAATTCTCTGGGATTCAAAGAAGATAACGGGGTCAGTACCGTTCAGCGCTGCTTCCATCAGACCCTTAGCATCGTAAGGAGTGGAGGGGAATACAACCTTCAGACCGGGAATATGAGCGGTCAGAGCGGTCCAATCCTGGGAGTGCTGAGCACCGTACTTGGAACCTACGGATACGCGGAGTACGATAGGCATCTTCAGAATGCCGGCAGACATAGACTGCCATTTAGCCATCTGGTTGAAGATTTCATCACCGGCACAGCCGATAAAGTCAGCGTACATCAGCTCTACGATACAACGGCCGCCGCACATAGCGTAACCAACGGCAGAACCAACGATAGCAGATTCGGAAATGGGAGAGTTGAAGAGTCTGTGATAAGGAACAGCTTCGGTCATCTTCTTGTATACACCGAATGCTCCGCCCCAGTCACGGTTATCTTCACCGTAAGCAATAAGGGTGGGATCTTCGTAATACTTGTTGATGATCGGCTCAGCCAGACCGTCGCGAATGTTGTACATCTTCATCTTGGAAACGGGCTTGCCGTTTGCATCCTTCGCGGTACGGATCTTGCCACGGATTTCTTTTACTCTGGGGCACTCATCCTTGGGAACGAGCATTTCGGGTTCTCTGCCCTCTTCCATGGTAGGCTTGTGGAGGTTGGAGAACATCATACCGGAAATGGCATCGGGATTCTTTTCCAGATCCATTCTGGGAGATAGTTCATCGTTGATCGCAAGCTTCATAACTTCGGTCATACGATTGGTGATCTGCTCGTGAATGAGAGCAAAATCTTCTTCTTTTGCAATACCGCCGGCAATCAGCTTGTTCTTGAATGCGGGAATGGGATCGGCATCCTGCCAAGCTTTGATTTCTTCGGGAGTTCTGTAAGTAGAAGAGTCAGAGGGAGAGTGACCGGATACACGGTAGGTTACAACGTCAAGAAGCGCGGGACCCTTGCCCTGGAGCAGGATCTCTTTCTTTCTGGTAACAGCGTCAATTACTGCCAGAGGATCGTAACCGTTTACTCTTTCGGTGTGCATCTGGCTGGGATTGAAGCCTGCACCCAGACGAGCAACCATATCAAAGCCCATGGTTTCGCCACGGGTCTGACCACCCATACCGTAGTGGTTGTTAAATACGTTAAAGAGGATGGGCATGCCTTCACCCTTGCCATCGTCCCAGAGCTTGGTGATCTGGTCCATAGAAGCAAAGTTAAAGGATTCCAGAGCGGGACCACGGCCACAAGCACCGTCACCGAAGTTTGCAACTACAATACCCTTCTTGCGGTTGCATCTCTTGTAGAGAGCAGCACCGAGAGCTACGGGAGCAGCAGAACCTACGATCGCGTTGTTAGGCATGATACCGAAAGGAATGAAGAAGGCGTGCATGGATCCGCCGAGACCGCGGTTGAAACCGGTGGTTCTGGCAAATACTTCTGCAAGTGCGCCGTAAAGAAGGAAGTTGATAGCCATTTCTTTGATGTCGCCGCCGGCGTTCATATGCTTTTCAACAACAGCAAGAACGGAACCGTCAAGGAACTCCTTCATAATGTCATAAAGTTCTTTTTCATCCAGCTTTTCGATGGAAGAAAGACCTTTTGCAAGGATTTCGCCATGGCTTCTGTGAGAACCGAAGGTAAGGTCATCCATGTCAAGGTTGTATGCCTGACCAACTGCGCTGGCTTCCTGACCGATAGAAAGGTGAGCAGGACCGGGGTTGTTGTATTCAACACCGTTATAGCTATTCTTGGTCTTAACCTCATTCAGCATGGTTTCAAACTCACGAATGATCGCCATATCGCGATAAATTCTGAGCATATCTGCTTTTGTATAGATTTTCAATTCTTCTTTGAGGGTCTTGTTATACTGACAAACAGGAATATCCTCAAAATGGATGGAACCGGACTCAAAAGCCTTCTTGGGATCGACAAATTGACTCTTAGGCATTTTTATATCTCCTTTTCAAAAATATACTTTAAAAAATAGCTTCGCGAAGAACTTCGCCAACGGTGGGATGCGGGAATACGAACTTCTGGATTTCAGCAAGTCTCATTTCCTTACCTACCATCATAGCAGCGCCATAAACGATTTCAGATGCATAAGTACCGATCATGTGGAAACCTAAGATCTTGTTGTGATCTTTGTCAACGATGATCTTCATAATTCCCTTACCGCCTTCATTTTCAGCAAGGTATCTACCGGAGTAGCTGAGAGGAAGGGTTCTGATCTCTACATTGTAGCCCTTAGCTTTTGCAGATTCGGTGGTTTCACCAACTGCTGCCACTTCGGGGTTGGTGTAAATAACAGAAGGAATGGAATTGTAATCAACGCGATCGTTGCCACCCAGCATATTGGTAACAGCAACTTCGCCTTCTCTGTAAGCGGTGTGAGCAAGCATTACCTTGCCGTTTACGTCACCAGCCGCCCATACACCGGGTACACTGGTCTTACCAAATTCATCGGTAACGATAGCACCGCGTTCCATAACAACACCGATTTCTTCCAGACCAAGACCTGCGGTTCTGGCACGACGACCGATGGAAACCAGAGCCTTATCGCCTTCAATTTCCATTGCCTTGCCGTTCAGTTCATAAGCGATCTTACCGTCTTTGATAGAAGTAACTTTTGCGCCGAGGATAAATTCAACACCGCGCTTTTCGTACTCTTTCTTCAGCATTTCGGAAATTTCACGGTCAGTAGGACCTGCAATGTGATCCATCATTTCCAGAACCACTACGCGGCTACCGATGCTGTTAAAGTAGCTTACCATTTCAAGACCGATTACACCGCCTCCTACAACCAGGAGAGTTCCGGGAACTTCTTTCATATCCAGGATCTCACGGTTGGTAAGAGCAAATCCGTTTGCCAAAGAATCCTTCAGACCGTCAATGGGAGGAAGGGTAGCTTCAGAACCGGAGCAGATGAGAAGTCTTTTGCCTTCGATGGTCTTGTCACCGCAATTAACGGTAAATCCGTCAGCGGTCTTTCCGGTGATTTTTGCGGTAGCAGTAATTACTTCGATACCGCCCTTTTTCATCTTCATACCAACGCCGCAAACCAAGGTCTTTACAACCTTATTTTTGCGGTCGATGATCTTTGCATGGTCGATGGTAGCACCGGTGAATTCTACACCGTATTCCTTGCAGTGCTTGGAATAATCATAAATCTTAGCGGAGTAAAGAAGCGTTTTGGTGGGGATACAGCCTTCATTCAAGCAGGTACCACCCAGAGCTCTTTCTTCTACAACGCAGGTTTTAAAACCTTTTTCTGCAGCGCGTTCCGCTGCATTATAACCGGCAGGGCCACCGCCGATAACGATCAGATCAAACATATTTACGCCTCCTTATTTTGCAAGAAGAATGTCAAAGTTTTCAAGGTTTGCACAAAGATCCTTCAGGAACTTCGCAGCAGGAGCACCGTCAAGAGCTCTGTGATCGAAGGTGAGAGAAAGACCCATAGCAGGATAGGTTACATCGCCATTTGCAGTCTTCTTGGTGCGGTTCACGATGGTGCATACGCCCAGAATACCGGTCTGAGGAGGATTGATAACGGGAGTAAAGCTTTCAATGCCCAGAGAACCGAGGTTGGTTACGGTAAAGCTTGCGCCGGACAGCTTATCGGGGCTGATCTTACCGCCCTGTGCTTCGGTGATGAGAGCTTTGGACTGAGTAGCCAGCTCATTGAGAGTCAGGGTTTCAGCCAAAGGCAGAGTGGGTACCAAAAGTCCTCTTTCGGTATCAACTGCAATACCAAGATTTACGTGCTTAAAGAAGCGCATGGTATCATCCAGGTAGTGTGCGTTCAGGTCCTTGTGATTCGGCAGAGTCTTCGCAACAGCGTAAAGAACGATGTCGTTCAAAGTGATGTTGGTAAGACCCAGCTTTTCAGCACCGGCTTTCAAAGAAGCACGGAATGCCATGATCTTGGTAGCATCAAAGGATGCGTTAAGGGTAAGCTGTGCAGAATTGGACAGAGAGGCGTGCATAGACTTTGCAATCACCTTTCTGACGTTGGAGAGCTTCACTTCCTCAAATTCGCCGGCATCCAAAGTAGTGGTGGCAGTAGCCTGAGCCTGAACAGCGGGAGCAGCTGCAGTAGCGCCACGGAGAAGTCCCTGATCCAAAGCCAGCTGAACGTCTCTTTCAATGATTCTTCCTTCGGGACCGGTGGGAACGACCTTGGAAAGGTCAACGTCGGTCTTATCAGCCAGCATTCTGGCTCTGGGAGAAATCTTTTCGCTGCCTGCTTCTGCGGTAGTAGCAACGGGTGCTGCTGCGGGAGCCGCAGTCTTAACTTCTGCCTGAGCGGCAGGAGCAGTTTCTGCAGGTGCAGATTCTTCCTTGGGTGCAAACTGAGAAAAATCTTCTCCGGGAGCACCGATTACGCAAACATTTTCAAGACAAGGTACGTCTTCTCCTTCTTCCTTGAAGATGGCAAGAAGAGTTCCCTCTACCTGTGCTTCCTCATCAAAGGAAGATTTGTCGGTTTCATAAGAGAAAAGAACGTCGCCGATCTTAACCTCATCACCAACTTTTTTGCTCCAAGATGTGATCACGCAGCTTTCTACGCTCTGACCTTGGCGCGGCATAATAATTGCGGTTGCCATAACAACACCTCCAAAATAAAATCAAAATTATTTCGCAATGATTACGTCAATGCCCAGTTTTTTGCAGGCATCCATCATCTCAATATCCAAAGGCTCGTCCGTAATAATTTTTTGCACGTCTTCTAGTGCACAAAAAGTATATGGCAAGCTCTTCTCCATCTTCGATGAATGAAGTAACATAATCACGCATCCGGCTTTTTTTACAATACTGTTCTTCAGTTCGCTCTCGTTGTAGTTACCGCTGGTAAAACCGTTTTTCATAGAAAAACCGGAGGGCGAAACAAAAGCAACGTCGATATTTACTTTACTGATATAATCTACCGCAGGCTTACCGGAGAGGGATAGATTATCCCGGCTCAGAAGACCGCCCACCAGATTTACCATAATGTTATCTTGTTTTACAAGTTCAAGAGCCAGATTTGGGTCCGTGGTATTCACAGATAATCTTGTCTTTGGCATCAGCGACGCCATTTGCATCATGGTAGAACCGGAGTCAAAGAAAATACTACGGCCGGTTTCAATAAATTTAGAAGCCGCAGTTGCAATCTTTTGCTTGGATATTTTGTTTTCTCCGGAACGAGTGGAGAGATTCTCCTCCATTGAAGTGGTAATAAACTTCATAGAACGGGCACCGCCACGGACCTTGATGACATCTCCCTGACGTTCAAAAAACTCAATATCTCTTCGTAGTGTCATGCTGGAAACATCGGGAAAACGCTCTTCTAATTCCTTTAGAGAAGTAAAAGGCTTTGAAACCAGAATTTCTCTAACCAGAACTTTTCTCGGATAATTCATTTTGCTTCCTTTCTTGACGAATTAAAATGTTAAAATTAACACCTCTTGTTACAATATAACACTTTTATGTGAATTTGTCAATCCAAAATATGGCTTTTTATGATTTATTTTTTTGTATATTTCATGATCATTTTTTCAAAAATATAAGTGTCGGAAAACCGACAAAACACAAAGGAAAGGATAATAAAAATGGCAAATCTTACTACCAAAGAACTTTCCGGAATTGAAGACAGTTTGAAAAGCGAACAGAACCTTATTTGTAAATGCAATATGTATGCGAAGCAGACTACCGATCCTATTTTAAGATCAAAGTTTGAGCAGATCGCAACTAAGCATCAGCAGCATTACGACAAGCTCTGTTCCCTTTTGGGTTAAGGAGGAAAAAATGAATCAGCCCTGTTTTACCGATAAAGAAATGATGAATGACGTTCTCTCTTCCCAGAAGTTTATGACAGACGGATACAATTCTACTGCAAATGAAGCAAAAGAATCTACAGTCAGATCGGCGTTTATGTCCATTTTGAATGATGAGCATACCATTCAGCAAGACGTATTTAACGAAATGGAAAAGCGCGGTTGGTATCAGACCGAGCAGGCTCCTCAGAACAAAATCGACGAAACCAAACAAAAGTTTAACGCATATTCCTGCTGTAACTAGCGAAAAAAAGGCGCAAACATTGCGCCTTTTTTTAATAAAATCGAATATTAGGGTTCATTTGGGCAGGGGTCTTCCACTCAATCCCAAATTCTTCTTTCAAAATTCTCTGCTTTTCGTTCCAATAACGAAGACAATAAGGATCATCGATATTTTCAGACATAGAAATAGCCTTATCAACCTTGGCCTCTACATCAAAACGAACGAGCAAAAATTCATCCGTATGTTCCACCGGATCTGTTAAAATTTGAGAAGAAGCCTCTTCTTCAGCGGAAGAAATAATATTTTCAAGTTCATCATCGGAAATGAATTCTGCACGGGGATTTTTTTCTTCCATAACTTCTTTGCCAAAAAGTTTTTCGTAAAAATAGCAAAGTTTTAAGGCCTTCATGCAGCGTTCTTTATCATCCGTATATTTTGCAATCTTTTCATAATGGCCGATGGCTTCGGGATAAAAACGTGCATAAGCGTAGGAGGTAGCAAAAGACTCATAAGTATCGCAAAGCATCTCGGTATTTGTCATAAAATCCTTCATAAAGCGCAAAGCACCACCGGCGCTGTCAAGTTTGGGAATCGCAAGCCAGGGCTTTTTGATCATAGCGCAAATTTGGGCATAGAGATGGGCAGACGCGGCAAAACTGGTGGCGGTTTCCACCGTAAGAGAGTCCATAAATTCCGTCATGGAATGGGAAACAAATTGTTCGCAAGTTTCAAGAGCGGATTCGTATTCCCCGCTCTCAATCAGTTGCATCAGATTTTTTACGTCAAATCCTAGCATAAAAGTCCTCCGTTAATGCCAAAAACCTGTCCCGTCAATGCAGAAGGCGAGCCGGCAAGGAACAAAACCAGTTCCGCTACTTCTTCCGCCGTTGTAAAACGACCGCTGGGGATTTCCAGTGCAATTTCATCTTTTTCTTCTTTGGTAAAATGCTTCATCATATCGGTATCCACCGCACCGGGCGCAACGCAGTTTACAGCGATATCGCTGGGTGCCAGTTCCTTCGCCAACGCCTTGGAAAAGCCAATAAGCGCAGCTTTGGATGCAGAATACAAAACCTCGCAGGACGCACCGCACTGTCCCCAAATAGATGAGATATTTATAATGGCCCCGCTCTTTCTTGAAATCATTCCGGGAACAAGTGTTTTTGTCATGAAAAAGGCACTCTCAAAATTGATACCAAAAACATTTCGATAATCAGAAACAGTGGTATCCTGAAAAAGTCCGTAATGAGAAATACCGGCATTGTTTACTAAAATATCCGGGCAACCAAAATCTTTTAAAAATTCTTCTGCAAAAGATTTAACTTCTTCCACAGAGGAAAAATCTACGCGGTATGCCCTGCAACCGTATTTTGAAGCAATTTCAGCGGCGCTTTCGGCAGAATTTAAATACGTAAAAGCAACGTCATAGCCTTTTTCACAAAAGGCTTTTACGATACTTTTACCAATACCGCGGGAACCGCCGGTAACCAAAACTTTTTTATTCATTTAATCATCCAGTTTTCCGGAAAGTTCAGAAAGTTTATTTAAGTGATAAGAAAGCTTATCAAAATTCGTGCGAAGTTCATTAAAGCTATCCATATCATAATCAGAAAGTTTGTCCTGATAAGCAGAAGAAGCATCAATTTGTTCCTCACTCTTTGCTTCCGTACCGAAAATACCGGAAAGCGCACTAGAAAGCTGATCAAAACGAAGCGCTTTTTCACGAAATGCCTCTGATTTTAATACCTGCTCTTTTAATGCAACAATATTATTTCTCATATTGTTTGCATTTTCACCGCAAGCATTGATGGTATTCTCAAAGGAAGTGCCATCCTCCAAAGCACGGGAAATGACAAGTTTGATTTCGTCAAGCACAGCTTTTGCGTCGGAAAGAGCTTTGCGATCCGCTTCCATTTTTGAAAGCTTTTCTTCCGTGGCTTCCCTTTCCCGATCAAGCTCGTCTTCCAGCTTCTCTTTTTCTGAAGTAATATCGCTAATTTTTTGCTCATACTGTTTGCTCTGTTTGGAAATGAAATTAAAAACATCTTCCTTATGGAATCCAAACATTGCATTTCTGAAAATCGGCTTCATAAAACTCTCCTAATTTTGATAAAAATGATATTTCCAATATTAACGATTCTTTTCGTTATCGAGATAAGACTGAAGGATCAGCTGGGCGGACAAGGCGTCCACACATGTCTTGTGGCTCCTGTGATCCAGACCCGTTTCAAACAAAAGGGTATGGGCCTGCACGGTAGTATACCGTTCGTCATAGATTTCTACCGGAATCGGGATCAGTTCTTGTAAGAACGAAATGAAAAAATCGGTTTTTTCGCACCGTTCACCGCGAAAGCCGTCAGAACGGCTGGGCATTCCAACCACGATTTTTTCCGCTCCCCGTTCTTTGGCAATATCTGCTGCTTTTTGGGCAGCATCCTTTGCGCCTCTCACTTGAACGGTACCAACGCTGACTGCCATTTTTTCTTCCCGATCGCAAATCGAAACACCCATTCTGCGATCACCGAAGTCAATTCCAAGTGTTACCATGTATTCTCCAAACAGTTATTTTCTTCTATTATACCACAACAAAAAACAACTTGCAACGAAATAAATTTCATAAAAGCATTGAATTTCGCATTTTTTTCGGCTATAATGATAAAAAACAAACGAAAGAGGTACAAAATGTTATCTACTTATCTTGTAGCAGAAGCAACTGCCGCAGCAGCAGGCAGTGGATTTTCTACCATTATTATGCTGGTTGCTTTTATCGCGATCTTCTATTTTATGATCTTCCGTCCCCAGAAAAAGCAGGAAAAAGAAGTTGCCAAAATGCGTGACAATCTGCAGATCGGCGATGAGATTTCTACCAACGGCGGAATTCTCGGAAGAGTTGTAAAAATCAAAGATGATATCGTAACCATCGAAACCGGCTCTGATAAAAACAAACTTAAGATCTTTAAGTGGGCCGTTAGAGCAGTTGAAATTCCCGCAAACGCAGAAGAAGAGGAATAAAATTTTTCGATACCTGCTTTTCATCGAAAGGCAGGTATCATTCTTTTTTGTAAAAATGAGCATAATTTTAAAAAAATATTGAAAAAACCCTTGATTTTCATAAAAAGATATGGTAATATATTACCTGTTCCGCACAGGCATACGGAAAGATGGCTGAGCTGGTCTAAGGCGCACGACTGGAAATCGTGTAGTGGCTAATACCCACTCCAGGGTTCGAATCCCTGTCTTTCCGCCAAAGGCTCCGATGCGATTGCATCGGAGCCTTTTTCATAACCATTTGCATTATAATTAAAGGAAAACTTTATTAGAGGTGTTTATGAACTACAAAAACTTAAACGCTTCCCAATTAGAGGAAGCCTACAAAACCGTCAAAGCTGAATGGGACGGCATCTGTGCTCAGGGTCTGAATCTTGATATGTCCCGTGGCAAGCCCGAAATCGGTCAGCTAAACCTGGCTCTGGATATGTATACCAGCCTGAAAACGGCTGAAGACTGCAAAAACCAGGACGGTTTCGATGTTAGAAACTACGGTCTTCCCACCGGTATTCCCGAATTGAAGGAGATCTTCTCCAAAGTAATGGGCGTAGAAAAAGATGAGATCTTTACCGGCGGTAACTCTTCTTTGAATCTGATGTACAACCTTTTGGTTGATGCTATGGCCATCGGCTTTAAGGAATCCGAAAAACCCTGGGGTAAATATGACAAGGTTCGTTTCCTCTGCCCTGCTCCCGGCTATGACAGACATTTCTTCATCTGCCAGCACCTGGGCATTGAAATGATCACCATTCCCATGCTTCCTACCGGCCCCGATATGGATATGATCGAGAAGATCGTAAGCGAAGATGAAACCGTAAAAGGTATCTGGTGTGTTCCTAAGTACTCCAACCCCACCGGTTTCACCTACAGCGATGAAACTGTAACCCGCTTTGCAAAACTCAAGCCCAAAGCAAAGGACTTCAAGATCTTCTGGGATAACGCTTATCTCATCCACGATCTGTATGATGAAAAGGATTCCCTTTTAAACATTCATACCGAAGCGAAAAAATACGGAAACGAAGATATCGTATTCGAATTTCTCTCAACCTCCAAAATTACCATCGCCGGCGGCGGCGTTGCCTTCGTAGCTTCCTCCCGCGACAACATTGCATGGATCACCAAAATGTTGTCTTTTGAAGGTCTTGGCTACGATAAGGTAAACCAGCTTCGTCACGTTCGCTTTTTCAAGGATGAAAACGGCGTTTACGAAACGATGAAAAAGCATGCTGACATTCTCCGTCCCAAATTCGAAGCCGTTCTTAACACTTTCGAAGAAGAATTCGGTGACACAGGCATCGCTGCCTGGCACGCTCCCAGAGGCGGATACTTTATCAGTCTTGACGTGATGGAAGGCTGTGCCAAGAGAACCTGGAACCTGGCAAAAGAAGCAGGCGTTACCCTTACCACTGCCGGCTCCACCTATCCCTACGGCAACGACCCCAAAGACGGAAACTTAAGAATTGCCCCCAGTAATGTAAAACTTGAAAACGTAGCGATCATTGCAAAGATCATTACCGTTTGCGCAAAACTGGCTGCATTGGAAAAACTTCTGAATCAATAAAATGAAATCAGCCTTCGGGCTTAAAAATAAGGAGATTCTCCTATGACGAAAAAAAATATTAAGTTTTTATTCATCGCCCTGCTTTTTATTTGTATCATCGCAGTTCCCCTTTTCGGTGTTAGTTTTTACGAAAGCCCCAGCATCTTTCATGACAACGCGATCTTAACGAACCTGAAATTCGGCGGCGGTAGCTCCGTTTATCTTTCCCTTGATACCGAAGATGAAAAGATCGTTACCGATGAAAACCTTCAGAAGACCGCGGATATCCTTGAGGTCCGTTTTCACGACCGTGGATACAACGATGCCAAAACCAGCGTTGTAGACAAAACCGTTCGTTTGGATATCGCACAGAAAAGCTTCGTTGACAGTGTCGTAGGCTCTATCGCGACTCTTGGCGAATGGAAATTCGTTGGCTCTGATATGAATCAAACCCTTTGCGATGCCTCTATGGTAAAGGATGCTTACGTTTCCGCAAATCCCACCGGTGGCTATGGAATCACTCTGGTATTTACTGAAAAAGGAAAAAGCGAGTTCTTTGCCAATACCGCTACCTTTGCTGCTTCCGGCGCCAACTTCTATCTGATGATGGATGGCCAATATGCGGCAATGGCTACCATTTCCGATTCTACCGTTCGTGATACCTTCACCTTCGGCGCATACGAATATACCTCTGCCGCCAGCGTTGCTTCTATGATCAAAAACGGTCAGCTTCCCGCCCAGGTCAAAATTGAAAAGACCGAGGCTCTGGCGCCTGCTATCGGTACCGCTACCCAGACTGTGATCTTCGGTGCTTGTGCCGTGCTTTTCGTTGTATTTTTACTGCTGTTCTTCCTGAAAGGAAAGACTGCCGGTATCTTCCCTGCTTTTGCTCTGATTGCAAACCTTGCAGTATTTTTGACCGCTATGGCAAACGCTTCTTATCAGTTAAACTTCGTTACTCTGATCACTATGGTCGTTTGTCTTGCACTTGCTTCTGTATTCTATCTGTTTGCCGTATCCGGCGTTGGCGCAAGCCTCAAGGCTACCAAAACCGTTTCCGCCTCTGCAATGGCAAAACTGAATAAGTTTAACGTAAAAGCAATCTGGATTCACGCAATCGTTCTTGCCATCTCTCTTATATGCTTCCTTTTTGTACAAGGCATGGTTCTTTACGTTGCAAGAATTGCCCTTCTCTTTACCTGCGCCGATTTCATTCTTTATTTCCTCTTTGTATATTTCGGCATTCACACCATGGCAGAATAATAGATCAAAAACAAAAGAAGCGCTCAAACAGAGCGCTTCTTTTTATATTGGAATAATAAATATTTGTTTTTCTTTTTTCTTGGCATAACGAACCGTTTGTGCGGTACCGCTTTTACTGTTTGTTTCATCAAAAACAGCAATCAGCGCATCGGCAGAATCCACCAAATAATAATTTCTCTTTTGATAGCAGTTTTTCGTAAAATTGCTTGATACCAAATATTTTCTTTCCGATGCATCCATAATCATTCGGTAACGGATCTGATTCTTTTTCGTCATCGTAACGGGCTGAGCCAAAAAAGGAATCACCGGGCAAATTTCCAGCGGCGGATCGTATTGATCCTTTAATTCCAGTACCACCTCAGCACACCAAAGATCTGCGCCTTCCGCCATCCCGCAATAAAACGTGCGACAGCCGGCATTGCATACTTGAATCACGGTATTTTTAATTTTATTTTTGAGTTCCAAAAATTCCACCGAGTTCTCATCATAGCCAAAAGAAAAAGACTTAGGACGATGGCCGGTAAAGGAACATGAAGATATGTGTTTCATTTCAACACCTCGCTTTTTCAGTATATCAAACGGATCGTAAAATTGCAAGATAAACCCTATTTCTTTCTTTACAATTTCCTTATTTTATAGTAGAATATTAGGGTAAAAGTGAAGGAGAAATATATGCCGATCATAAGCCAAGAAACCAAACAAAAACTATTTCACAATTATTATAGATCACTCAATGACAAGCAGAGAGAAGCGGTTTTAACCTATTCCGGTCCTTTGCTTGTAATTGCCGGCGCCGGTAGTGGCAAAACCACCGTGCTTGTAAACCGCATTTCTCACTTGATCCACTACGGTAATGCCTTTAACAGCAACAAGGCGGTAGAG
Organism: Eubacteriales bacterium; assembly: GCA_045590715.1. Taxonomy (GTDB): domain Bacteria; phylum Bacillota; class Clostridia; order Oscillospirales; family SIG627; genus RGIG5579. Next base: position 19,871 of record JAZNRO010000005.1, read on the forward strand.
GTAAACGATCAAGAGCATTATATGCTCAATAAATTAGCAGAAGATCCGTTTCTCTTTCCGAAAGGTGCCTATCCTCCCATTTTAAAATCCTTCGCAGAAGATCCCTGCCCTCCCGATCAAATTCTTGCTATCACCTTTACCAACAAAGCCGCCGGCGAGATCAAAGAAAGACTCAAAAACGAAATCGGAGAAAGAGCTGCAGAAATCTGGGCCGGTACCTTCCATTCCATTTGCGTTAGACTTTTAAAGATCTTTGCAGATGAAACGGAATACGGCAGAGATTTTATCATTTACGATCAGGACGATTGCAAAAAAATCATTTCTAAAATCCTGAAGGAAATGGAAATCGATAACCAGGAAATCACCCCCAAATACGTAATGAACGTGATTTCCAAAGCCAAAAACCAGTTAAAAACCGCGGAAACCTTTGAAAAAGAAAATACCGCCAGTGAAAAGCGCAGAGTACTGGCAGAGGTTTATAAAAAGTATCAAAACGAACTAAAAAATGCTTTGGCTTACGATTTTGACGATCTGATCTTCCAAACGGTAACTCTGCTTGAAACCAATGAAAGAGTGCGATCCTTCTGTCAAAATAAATTCCGCTTTGTTCTGGTAGATGAGTATCAGGACACCAACCACGCCCAGTATCTTTTGATGAAGTATATCGCTGACGGAAAGCGCAATATTATGGTAGTTGGCGACGATGACCAAAGCATTTATAAATTCCGCGGTGCGGCTGTTGAGAACATTTTATCCTTTGATAAGCAGTACCCGGATGCCAAAGTGATCTTTTTGGAACAGAATTACCGTTCCTCCAAAAATATCATTGCGGCGGCAAACGCCCTGATCGAAAACAACCAGTCCAGACGCGGAAAGACCTTGTGGTCCGATAATTTACCCGGTCTGAAGCCGGTGGTAAAACAACTGGAGGACCAGGAAAAAGAAGCCATGTTTCTGGTAGACGATATTACCAGACTTACCATGCTCAAAAACTTTAAATACCGTGATATTGCCATTCTCTACCGCACAAAAGCACAGGCGAATGTTTTGGAAATGGTATTTTCCAAATCCAGCCTTCCCCACCGCGTTCTTGCCGGCCTTCGCTTTTACGACCACGCTGAAGTAAAGGATATCATCGCCTATTTAAGACTGGTACATAACAAATCGGACTTTATTAGTTTTTCCCGCATCGTAAACGTACCGAGGCGCGGAATCGGTCAGACAACCGTTGATAAAATCAAAGCAATTTCCGAGGAAACGGGTACTGATTTTTATACCGTTGCAAAAAATGCAGGAGATTTTGAGGAACTACGCCGTAGCGCCGGAAAACTTCGGGAATTTACTTCGCTAATAGATTCCTTGACCGCCTTTTCCGAATCAAACTCCCCTTCCGATCTGGTTCACGCCATCATCGACCGCACAGGCTATATGGAAACCCTGATTGGCAATGAAAACGAAGAAAGAAGAAAGAACGTAGACGAGCTTTTATCATCAGCCGCTTTCTTTGAAGAAAAATACGGTGACGATGCCACCCTTTCCGGTTTTTTGGAAGAAATCGCCCTGGTATCAGACGTAGATAACTATGACTCCAGTTCCGATTCCGTGGTAATGATGACCATTCACGCCGCCAAAGGCCTGGAATTCCCGGTTGTATATCTAGTAGGTATGGAAGAAAACCTCTTCCCCTCCCCTCAATGCACCCAAAATAATGCTGATTTAGAGGAAGAGAGACGCCTTGCTTACGTAGCTATGACGCGAGCCAAGGAAGAACTTTATCTCACCTGCTGTCATCACAGAATGATCTACGGTAAAACAAATTATAACGACGTTTCCAGATTTGTTCGAGAAATACCAAGCGACCTAATTCATATCGATATGTTTATGCCCAAGGAATCCAAAAGAACGCTGGAAGAGGCCTACGGATATAAACCTGCCGCCATCTATAAAGCCTATGACTTTACGAAGGTTCAAACAGCTCCTAAGCCAGAGCAAAGAAAGACTTTTGAGCCCCAACGGCCGGCAAAGCAGGAAATCTTCCGAGCCGGAGATCGCGTTACCCACGCCATTTTCGGTGCCGGAACCATTGTGAGCGCCAAATCCTATGCTGCAGATACCCTTTATGAAATCACCTTTGATAAAGTCGGTACCAAGAAGCTGATGGCAACCTACGCAAAACTAAAAAGAGCAAAGTAACGCAAAATGCCTTTTTTTCATAAAATACATAAAGTATTTTGGGAAGAGAGGCATTTTATGATTTTAAGCAGTCCACGAAGTTTTTTTGCTTCAAGAAATACCGTTTCCGGCTTTCACAGTGATTTTCAAACCATTTTCAGTCCTACTGATCTAAACCAAATTTACATTATGAAAGGCGGCCCCGGTACAGGAAAATCAAGCTTTATGCGAGACATAGCAAATTTCGCAAAAGAACACGGTATCACAGTAGAATATTTTTTCTGTTCTTCTGATCCAAAATCCCTTGACGGTATTATTTTAAAAGAACCAAAAATCGCAATTATTGACGGCACCAGCCCACATACGACCGATCCGAATTTCCCCGGTGTTGTAGAGAATATCATTAATTTAGGCAATTTCTGGGACATTAACAAACTAGCCGAAAATAAAACAGAAATCATCGGTCTTATCAAAGAAAAAACAAAATTTTATAAAAGAGCCTATCAATTTTTATCTGCCTACGGAGAAATTGCAAGAGAGATCTTCTCTATGTCAAAATCAAATTTAAATTGCAAAAAAATGATGGAAAATCTTGCACGTCAAAGCGAAAAAGTTTTTACAAAAAATGCAAGCGGAAAAATTAGCTATCGAAATATCGCTACTTTTAGCGCAGAGGGCCTAGTAAAAAGCGATAGTTTTCTGTATTTGAGTAAAACGATTTACATTGTTGAAGACTATCTCTTTTCCGGGTATATATACTTAAAAGCTCTGGAAGAACTTTCAGAACAAAAAAAGCAAAACGTAGTAATAAGCCGATCTCCCATTCTCACAGAGTACCCTAACGCACTGTATTTTCCCGATACAAAATGCGCCTTTGTCATCGGTGAAAGAGATTATGACACAGAGCTCCCCCAAATAGAATACCATTACGTTAATATGAAACGTTTTTTAAACATGGAAAAAATCAAAGAGAACAAGCAAAAGAATAAATTTGGCTATAAATGCATGGCCATGCTGCTGGATGGCGCCACTGAATCATTTGATGAGGCGAAACGGATTCACAAAAATTTGGAATCCTATTATATCAGCGCAATGGATTTTGATCGGCTTGAGGAAATTAAAAACCTGGTCAAATCCTCAATACTGGATAAATTGTAATTGACAGATATTTCCCCTTTTTGTATAATCACAGTAAGAAAAAAGAAGAGGTATAAAATGAAAGTAATTTTAGCTTCCGCTTCCCCCCGCAGAAAAGAATTATTAAAACGAATTTTTTCAGAATTTGAAATTAAAATTACCGATATTGACGAATCGATTCCTGAAGGTATTGAAAACGCCAACGCTCCGGAATATCTTGCTGTCAAAAAGGCAAAAGCAATCATCCCAAATAGAGACGATGAGCTGATTATTGCGGCTGATACCGTAGTTCTTCTGGAAGGAGAAATTCTTGGCAAGCCTGAAGATGACGTCGATGCGGAAAGAATGCTAAAAAATCTTTCCGGCAAGACACACAAGGTCGTTACCGGATGTTGCCTGGTGATGGGCAATAAAATTTCTTCCTTTTCCGTAGAAAGCGAGGTAACCTTCTACCCCCTTTCTGATGATGAAATTGCAAATTACGTAAGAAAAGGCTTATCGAAAGGAAAAGCAGGTGCCTATGGAATTCAGGACGAAGGCGGTCTTTTCGTAGAAAAAATTTCCGGTGATTATTACAATATCGTAGGCCTACCCATTGCAAAATTATATCAAGAGATCAAAAATCTATAAAATAAAAAGAACACACGACGTGTGTTCTTTTTATTTTATTTTTTCTTTTTCTTTAAATGTTTGGAAAGAGATGTTTTTCGCTTTCCATTCTTCGGATTTTTCATATCAGATTTTGTTTGTTTTGTTTGCACGGCACCTTTTTCCGGCGGAACAAGAAATCCGGAACCAAAACCAATGAGATCTTCTCTACCGGCTTCCCGAAGACATTCACGTATAATGCGGTAATTTTCCGGTCTAAAATACTGAAGGAGTGCTCTTTGCTTTGCCTTTTCATCCTTGGTTTTAGCAACAAATACCGGTTTTAATGTATAAGGATCAAGACCCGTATAAAACATACAGGTTGAAATAGTACCGGGCGTTGGGTAAAAATCCTGCACCTGCTCCGGATGCATTTTTTCTTCCTTCAAAAAGAGCGCAAGTTCTATGGCATCATGAACGGTACTTCCGGGGTGGGAAGACATGAGATACGGAACGAGATACTGCTTTTTCCCGATGGATTTCGTAAGCTCTGTAAATCTAGCCTTAAATCTTCTGTATACAGAGAAATTGGGTTTTCCCATATAGCGTAGCACCTGATCCGAGCAGTGTTCCGGTGCAACCTTTAACTGACCACTGACGTGGTAGCGGACCAGTTCCTTGAAAAAGGTTTCATCCTTATCTTCCATCAAATAATCAAAGCGGATGCCGGAACGGATAAATACCTTTTTCACTCCCGGTAAGGCTCTCAAATCCCGCAGGATAGATATATATTCCTTATGGTCTACCAATAGATTTTTACAAGGCCTTGGCGCAAGGCACTTTTTCCCCTTACACATTCCCTTCTCCTTTTGTAGTTCGCAAGAAGGAAGACGGAAATTTGCAGTAGGACCGCCAACGTCGTGAATATAGCCCTTAAAATCCGGCATAGCAATGATTTTCTTTGCCTCACGAATTACCGATTCCCGGCTTCGGCAAGTAATGTTTCGGCCCTGGTGAAAAGCAAGGGCGCAAAAATTACAAGCACCGAAACATCCCCTGTTATGAGCAATAGAAAACTTTACTTCCTCAATGGCCGCAACACCGCCCATTTTTTCATAGGAAGGGTGATAGTTCCGCTCGAACGGTAGATCGTAAACTCGATCAAGCTCCTCTTGATTCAAAGGAGGCATGGGTTTATTTTGATATACGTATACGCCCTTCTGCTTCTGCGCTAAAATGCGGCCTCGGATATGATCGTGTTCATCCTGCTGCATAGCACAGGCAGTTGCATAAGCGCGAAATCCCTCGGGTGTTTGAGGCTTTACCTCATCCAGCGACGGACAAATTAAAACTGTATCTAAATCAACGCCCTCCTTTTTAACACAAGTACCAAGAATATTATCAAGGGAGGAAATATTCTCACCATTCTGAAGGCGCCGGGCGATTTCGACACACTGTTTTTCGCCCATTCCATACATCAAAATGTCAGCGGTACTATCAATCAAAATAGAAGGATGAACAGTATTATCCCAGTAATCGTAATGAGCAAAACGGCGAAGGGATGCTTCCAGACCCCCGATAGCAATGGGCACATCACCGTAAACACTGCGAATATACTGACAATATGTAACGGTAGCGCGATCAGGACGCCTGCCCATTACACCGCCGGGAGTATAAAAATCCTTGGTTCTTCTCTTTTTGGCAACGGTATAGTGAGCCATCATAGGGTCAATATTGCCGCCGTTTACGTAAAAAGCAAGTTTTGGGCGGCCAAATTCGCAAATTTCTTCCGCGCTTTGGGGCTGAGAAAGAATACATACGCGAAAACCGGCGTCTTCCAAAACTCTGGAAATGATAGCCGTACCAAAACTGGGGTGATCCACGTAGGCATCACCGGTGACCAAAACAATATCCGGGGCATCCCACCCACGGTCTAACATATCCTTTCGACAAATCGGTAAAAAAGCCATACTTAACCTTTCAATCAGTAATTTCCGGAATTACAATACTTTTCAGTTTTTTCTGTCTTACTTTATAATCCGGCATGTATAAAGATACTAACTCGTAAAAACGGGATGAATGGTTCATCTCTTTGGTGTGACAAAGTTCATGGAGAACCACGTAATCTCGTTCGCTCTCATCGGCAAGCATCAAAAAAAGAGAAAGACAAATCATTTTCTTTTGATTGCAGCTCCCAAATCTCCCTTTGGCTGAAGTAATCTTGGCACCGGAATAAGAAAGTCCGGTCTTATTACTCCAGTATTCAAGACGAGGCAAAAGATCTTCCTTGGCAAAAGAACGCATCTTTTCCACTTCTTCTCTTGAAATTTTCACCTTTTCAAGGGCTTTTACCTGCCTTTGTTTTTTCAAGATCCAATCTGATTTTTCCGATACAAGATTATGAATCTTTTTGTCACTGAGAAAAAACGGAGCTCGAACAAGAATTGAGCCATCCTTTTCAACTTGAATACTAAGACTTCTCCGAAATGACCGAACTACACGATACTCCATAATTTCACCTCTTACTTATTATAACAAAAATCGACTCTGCTTTCAACAAGTCTTGAAAAGTATTTTTTCTTATGATAAAATAAAATCAAACATTGTATTAAAGGAGTCATTATGAAGCGATTCGGATGCCTTTTACTTGTTATCATCAGTCTTCTCCTGATCCTTCCCTCTTGTTCAGAGGCAAAAGAAAGTGATGAAATTACCATTGATTTTCTGGACATTGGAAAAGCTGACTGTATTCTTATCAGAACAGCAAACGTGACAGCCATGATAGATACCGGAGAAAAAGAAAATGAGGAAGAAATTTTAACCTTCCTCAAAATTCACGGTGTTGAAAAAATTGATTATTTGATTCTTTCTCATTTTGATAAAGACCACATCGGTTCAGCTGCGGGAATTATTAAAAGCATGCCGGTAATGAAGGTGATAGAATCCACCTTCCGATCTGACAGAGAAGAATATACTGAATATCACGCGGCAATTGATCAAAGAGATATTGCCCTTGTTCAAATAAAAGAAGATCTTTCTTTTAAAATCGGCGAAAACATTTTCTTTCACGTATATGCACCGAAAAAAGCCCACTACGAAAGAAAGGAAGATAACAACGCTTCCCTCATTGTTGAAATGAAGGTTGGTGAAAAAAATCTTCTCTTCTGCGGTGATGCAGTTGAAGAAAGAATCGCAGAGTTTATTTCAGAAAACAAAATGACCTACGATTTGATAAAACTCCCCTATCACGGTAGATACCTTGAAAACTATAAAGAATTTCTATCCTCTACCAAACCCAAAAATTGCATCATCACCTGCTCTAAAAAAAATATGGCGGCAGATGAAACGCTTGATATTTTAAAAGAAAACAACGTTTCCTATTATTTAACCGAAAACGGAAACATTCAGGTAAAAATTAAAAGCGACAAAATGACAATTTCTCAATGATAAAGCACTTCGGTGCTTTATCATTTTTTGTACCTTTGCATAAAATGATTTTGGAGGTGCATTATGACTGAGATTATCCTTTCGTTTTTTGCCGTAATCGGTATTACACTGCTAACGCTGAGAATATGTGATTTTATATTCTTTCACAAATTTAAGCCGGATTTAAAGCTCATTGTAGATATCAGAGAAAAAGAAGCAAAAGACGTAATTGAAATTTTTGAATTGATCACAACGGTAAGACAAAATACCAGCGGAAAGGCATTGGCGTCAAAACTGTTTATTATAATAAATCCGGGTGACAAGCACAATCACGACATTGCTAAAAAGTATCTGGACACGTTTCAAATTGATGGAACCTTTTATGAAAAGGTCGATGAAAAGTTTGAAGAAATCTACTGATTTTTTTCTTTTCTTAAAACGTTTACTCTACCTAAAAAATCCGATGTCAACAAAAAGACATCCTTCATTTTTGAAATTTTGTTTTTCTCCAAAACCCGATGAAGCCATTTTTTATTTTTTCCAATGGCGGATAATGCCTTTTCATCTAAAACACCGTCATCAATGAGCACCACGGTAAATCCTCTTTCTTCCGGCGCAAGCCCCAGATCCTCGCAGGAAGGCGGCTCACTTTTATAAAACGGAATTACGCTTAATTGACCGTTTGGCTCTAAAATGGCAAAGCGCACAGTGTCAAGTTCAAAATGCCCATTTAGTCTTAAATGGCTAAATAACTCGTCCAGTGTCATCCGGTTTTTTAAAAGCTCTTTTTCCAATATTACCCCATCTCGGATCAGTAGTGACGGAGACGCATCGAAAAACCGTTTCATCAGGGGGATCTTTACAGCGAGAATAGAGATTAAAAGCTCAATCAAGATCATGACCGCAATCAAAACCAGGCCGAAATATACGGGTTTTTTGGTATCTGTAACAAAAAAAGTAGCAAGTTCCGAAAGAAAAAATGCAGCAACAAGCTCCGACATCTGCATTTCACCTATTTGTCGCTTTCCTAAAATTTTCAAGGAAAACAAAAGAACAAAATATACAATTAAAAAACGATATAAAAATTCAAACATAGTTTTATTATTTCGTTTTTTCCTTAAAATATAAAAAAAGAATCCCGAAGGATTCTTTTTTTTATTTTTTATTCTCATAAACGGTTAATCGATACTTTATCCCGTTTTCAGATATGAGTTCTTCACCGGCATCAGTAAGGATAAAATCAGGATGATTATCCAAATTAGGGAAAAAGGTATCTGCTTCCGGGTCAGATGCTAAAAATTTTGTAACGAAGGCTTTTTTACAAAAAGGCAAAAGCTGACGGTAAACACTTTCTCCCCCAATGACAAATACATCGTCAGAAGGCAGATCTTTAATTTTTTCCATCAAGTCATCCACACTGGAAGCTACCACAAGGTTATCATTCTCTTCCAGTTTTTGATGCGTTAGGATAAAATGCTTCCGCTTTGGCAAAGGCTTTGATCCGGGAAAACTAAAGAGCGTATTCTTTCCGCAAATAACGTTCTTTTCCAGCGTAGTTTTCCGAAAAAATTTCATATCCTCCGGCACGTGAAAAAGCAGATCGTTCTTCTTTCCGATGCCCCAATTTTCATCAACTGCTACAATTAAATTCATATTTGCTCCTTAAATGGCTACCGGAATACCCTTGATCTGTTCGTGGGTATTATAATCGATCAGTTTCACGTCGTCCAAGGTAAAGGCATAAAAATCTTTTACTTCCGGGTTGATCCAGAATTTGGGAGCAGGAAGAGGTTCCCGCTGAATGAGTTCCTTTACGAGAGGCACGTGGCGGTCATAAATATGGGCGTCTGCAATTACGTGAACAAACTCCCCTACCTGCATATCGCATACCTGAGCAAACATATGGGTTAAAACTGCATACTGAACCACGTTCCAGTTGTTGGCAGTAAGCACGTCACTGGAGCGCTGATTGAGCATCGTATTGAGAACCAGTTTTCCGTCTTTTCCCTGGGTAACGTTAAAAGTGAGCGAATAGGCACAGGGCTCAAGTCCCATTTCAGAAAGATCGGCAAAATTATAAAGGCTTGTCATAATACGTCTGGAAAAGGGCGTATTTTTCAGTTGCCATAAAACGTTATCAACCTGATCCATTACACCCTGACGAAACTTGTACTTTTGCGCCAGCTGATAACCGTAAGCCTTGCCGATGGTGCCGTCTTCTCCGGTCCAGGATTCCCAAATTTTAGGGTTATATAAATCCAAGGTGCGGTTGCTCTTTTTCTGCCAGATCCAAAGGATCTCATCTACACAGCTTTTGAACGCGGTCTTACGAAGGGTCAAGGCCGGAAATTCTTCTGCCAGATTATAACGGTTTACAACTCCAAACTTCTTTATGGTATAAGCGGTAGTACCATCCTCCCAATGAGGGCGAACCTTCTCTCCACGGGTATCGGTACCGTTATCAAGAATGTCACTACACATATCAATGAAAATGTGATCTGCTAAACTCATGGGCCGCTCCTTTCATCTTTTTTACAAGTTTACCACAAACGAAAGATAATTGCAACATTTAGAGCCTTTAAATCGCTGCAAACTCGACTTTTTTCTTGTTGATTTTTTAATAAATATATGTCATAATAACAGTAATAAAGAAAACTGTGTGGTGATAGCATGACAAAAAATGATTTTTTCAAAGGTCTGGACATCAGTCTCGGGTTTTTAAATGAATCAGAGCGAGATCAGATCAAAGCTTATTATTTAAAAGAACTTTCCGGGATCCCGGAAGATATGGATATCAGCGATCACGTGCGCGTTATGGATCTCCCCGCCTCTATCACCGAGCGAATCAAAAACCCGGATACGGTAGAGGAAAAAAAAGAAGAGGTTTTTGACGATGATTTGATCTTTTCCCGTCCTTTGGTAAAGGAAAAAGCACCGGAAGTTATTCATTCCATGGAAAACCGGGAAATCAAAACACTTTACGGCGAAAGAGTCGTAATTGAAAAGAGAAAAGAACCCATCGAGGAAATCGCCATCGAACCCATCGACCAGGCAAATGGGCTGACCGATGAAGAAATCCTGGAAGCCAAGGCAAGCACCCTGGAAAAAGCAGAAAAATACGTAAACCAAGAAGAAAAGCCCCTCCAAGAAGAGGAACACCCTGCAGTAAAAGAACCCATTATGATCGAAGAAGAGGAGGAGGAAGACCTTCCCGAACCGGCAAGTGAAGAACCTATTCACAACACGCCCGGCGTATTCGAAAATCTTTGGGCAAAGATGAATATAACAGGCTCCGGTGCATCCTTTTTAACGGTGCTTCTTTCTGTACTTCTTTCCCCTGTCCTCTTATCTGCTTTGGTTATCGGTCTTGGAATCTATGCACTTCTCATTACCGTTATTCTAGCCACCTCCGTTTTACTGATTCTGGTTATGGCTCTCTTTATCGGCATTGGCGTTGTAGAACTGATTTACGGCATTTTATCCCTCTTCCAAAATGTTCCGGTAGCTTTAGTGGAACTGGGCTTCGGAACGGTTCTGTTTTCCATTGTAACTTGCTTTGGAGCGCTGATCTATCAATTCCTCTTCGGCGTTGCACCAAAGGCATTTCAAAGAATTACTAAATTCTTTACTGATAAAATTCATAAGATTCGTGTAAAATTATATGGAGGCGCAGTATGAAAAAAACGACCCGTTCCCTGCTTATTACAGCGCTGATCCTATTCTGCACCGGTCTTTTGCTTTCCCTTTCCGCGTCCCTTTACGCCATTATTACCCATCAGAAAGTTTTTGACGTGGAGAAAAAGGACAAGAATATTGAATCCATTACCGTAGGAATTGATGAAATCCTTTCTCACTCTCCCAATTCCAATTTTGTAAAAAAACTTTCCGATAGCCATTTTACACAGATCGACGTTACATCCTTTGCAGGTAACGTGAAAATCTGCACCGGCGCCGAAAAAACGGAGCTCATCCTCAAAAAAGCAAATACCAGCAATTTAAACTATGAGATTGTCGGCGGCACTTTGAAAATTGAAGAAGTGGATCCCGTTGGATTTTGCGGTATTTATATTGGAAAAGACGGCCTTACTTTTAAAGGACTTCGACATATCTTTTCTCCCGGTAATGCTATCAATAGCAGAAAGACGATCATCTTAAACCTGGCAAAAGACACTCCCCTTGCGGAACTAAATATCAGTTCCTATATGGGCAATGTAATTTGTGAAAAAATTTCTGCCGAAAAGATCGACATTCATTCTACGATCGGCGATATTCGACTGAAAGATCTTGCAAATGAATCGGCAAAGATCACAATCAGCGGAAGTCTTACAGACATTGATCTGGAAAACAACGCATATTCCTCATGCTCTGTAAACACAAAATTCGGTGATATTGATGTAGATCTGAAAGATCAAGTGGGTCAGAGTACGATCCTTGATCTTTGGTGCGGTGACGTGGATATGGAAACCGCTC
>JAZNRO010000006.1:0-2479 GCA_045590715.1 Eubacteriales bacterium
GGTGCTTATCTTGGTATGCGAAAGGAAGAGGATATTGAGATCATCTTCACCGGCGACGAGAAGGCCATCCGCCAGGCAATGGAAAAATACGATATTCCCGATGAAAAAATCGAGATCGTTCACGCGCCTCAAAATATTGAAATGGACGAAGATCCTCTTTGCATCTTAAAGAGCAAGAGAGATTCTTCTATGGCCACCGGCCTTGCCCTTCTGCGGGACGGAAAAGGGGATGCTTTTCTTTCCGCCGGCAGTACCGGTGCTCTGATCGTAGGCGCTTCCAGTCGGATCTATAAAGTAAAACTTCCCGGTATCCACCGCGTTGCCATCGGCGCAGTTCTTCCCTTGACCTGCCCGGTGCTTCTCCTTGACAGCGGCGCCAATATTGAGATGCGCCCCGAGGAACTTTTGCAGTTCGGCTTTATGGGAAAAGCCTATGCCAAGGGAGTTCTTGGTGTAAAAGAACCCCGGGTAGCCCTTGTGAACAACGGTGCCGAGGAAACCAAAGGCACTGCCCTTTATACCGAGACTCACAAACTTTTAAAGCAGGAAGAAAACCTAAATTTCGTTGGTAATATTGAGGGAAGAGATATCCCCCTGGGCCAGGCAGACGTGATTTTGTGCGACGGCTTTGTGGGCAACGTGATCCTAAAGCTTTCCGAAGGCTTTGGCAAGTTTATCAGCAAGGAATTGAAGGGAATGCTTGGTTCCTCTCTGCGGGGCAAACTTGCGGCCCTTCTCATTTATTCGGATCTGAAGAAATTCAAATCCCGCCTTTCCTATGAACGTTACGGCGGCGCACCCCTTCTGGGTACCCGCTATCCCATTATTAAGGCACACGGCTCTTCCAAGGCTTCTGCCATTAAAAATGCTGTTCGCCAGGCGAAAAAGTGCCACAATTCCGGTCTTTGCAAAATGATGGAAGAGGATATGGCGGCAAAAGAAAAAGGAGAAAACTAATGGAGCCTAAAATTGCGCGCCGGGAGGACTATCCCCAGAGTTTTCTTTCCGGTTTGGATGAACTGGAGGAGAAGATCGGCTACCGTTTTCAAAACAGAAAATATCTTTTGGTGGCCCTGACTCATTCTTCCTTCTCCAACGAGCGCCGTAACCGTATTTTTTACGAGCACAACGAAAGACAGGAATTTTTAGGCGACTCCGTTCTATCTCTTGTGGTATCAAGCCATCTGTTTTTTGACCACCAGACCTTTCCGGAAGGAGTTTTAACAAAGCTTCGTGCTTCCTCCGTCTGTGCCGATGCCCTGTTTGAATACGCCCAGGAAATTTCTCTTGGTGAATATATGCTGATGAACCACGGCCTTGAAGAGGCAGGGGGCAGAAATCAGAAAAATATTCTGGCAGACTGTTTTGAAGCACTGATCGCCGCTTTGTATTTAGACGGCGGCTTTGAAGTGGCGAAGAACTTCGTTCTCCGTTTTGCCCGTCCCAGACTACATAAGCTTTTAAAGGGCGGCAGAGTGAGAGACGACGATTATAAGAGTCTGCTCCAGGAAAAAGTGCAGACCAGCCCCGGCGAGAAGGTAGAGTATTTTCTCATGGGTGAAAAAGGTCCCGACCATCATAAGGAATTTTTTGTAGAAGTACGCTTAAATTCCAACGTGATCGGAAAGGGAAGCGGAAAAAGCAAACGGGAAGCAGAGCAAGAAGCGGCCAAGTGCGCCCTTGCCACTTGGTTTAGCGAAGGAAAATAAAGTTAAAAGAGAGTGAATACATGTACTTAAAAACATTGGAACTGCAGGGGTTTAAATCTTTCCCCGATAAAACGGTCATTGAATTTGATAAAGGAATGACTGCCATTGTAGGCGCAAACGGAAGCGGAAAAAGTAATATTTCCGATGCCGTGCGCTGGGTACTTGGCGAAATGAGCGCGAAAAGTCTGCGCGGCAGTAAAATGGAAGACGTCATCTTCAACGGAAGCGGAAAGAGAAAACCGGCTTCCTTTGCAGAAGTTATTATGACCATTGATAACTCCGACTACCTGATGAAGATCGATTTTGATGAAGTCAGCGTAGGAAGAAGACTGTATCGCAGCGGTGAAAGTGAATATTACTTAAATAAAAAGCAGGTAAGACTGAAGGATATCGTAGATCTCTTTCTCAATACCGGTATCGGCCGTGAAGGCTATTCCGTTATCAGCCAGGGTAAGATTGCCGAGATCATCTCTTTAAAAGGCAACGAGAGAAGAGAGCTTTTTGAAGAAGCCGCCGGTATCTCCCGTTTCCGCTATCGGAAACACGAGGCGGGACTGAAACTGAATTCCGTTAATGAAAATGCAGTTCGTATCAACGATATTTTGTCCGAGGTGCAGTCCAGACTCCCCCGACTTGAGATCCAAAGTGCCAAGGCAAAGGAATACCTTGCCATCAACGAAGAAAAGAAGGCGCTGGAACTGGGTATCTGGGCCAAGAGAATGGATAAGATCATCCGCTTTTTAAGCGACGGTAAGGCAAAATATGAAGAA
>JAZNRO010000007.1:0-6325 GCA_045590715.1 Eubacteriales bacterium
CTTCTTCCGTAGAAAGAATGGTATATCCTGCGCCTTCCAGTGCTTCTTTAATGGTATAAACGTCGTTTACGGGAGTCAGTACTTCAAAAGCATCTTCCTCCAGACCAATGTCTTCTGCACCAGCTTCCAGAGCGGCTTCCATAAGAGTATCTTCATCAACACCCTCTGCATCCACCAAGATAATACCCATATCGCTGAAAAGATAGGATACGCAACCGGTAGTACCCAGATTTCCGCCGAACTTATCAAAATAATGACGGAGATCGGCACTGGTACGGTTACGGTTATCCGTTGCGCACTCAACGATTACAGCAATACCGCTGGGCCCGTAGCCTTCATAGTAAATCGATTCATAGTTTTCTGCATCGGAAGAAGCAGCCTTTTTGATAACGCGGTCAATGTTATCATTGGGAACGTTAAGGCTCTTTGCTTTTGCGATCAGATCACGAAGTTTGGAATTTGCATTGGGGTCAGCACCGCCGGCTTTTACAGCCATTGCAATTTCCTTACCGATTTTGGTGAAGACTTTCGCTCTCTGAGCGTCAGTCTTTTCTTTTTTGTGTTTAATATTATTCCACTTGGAATGCCCGGACATAAGGGATCCTCCGATATTTTTTAAATTTTTTCCGGCGTTCTCAGGCCGATTAAATGAAGAGCGGTACCCAAAACGTTTTTCACTGCCTGGCAGAGAGAAAGACGAACAGCCTTCTCATCTCCTTCGGCGTTGCGAATGGGACAAGCGTTATAGAAGCGGTTAAAGCTTTGACAAAGGTCAAGAGCAAACCTTGTAATGATTGAAGGTTCATACTCTTCCAGAGAACGAAGTACGCGTTCCGGGAAAAGTGCGAGAGTGGTGATCAGTTCCTTCTCTTCATTACACAGAACTGCCGTTTCAGGGCAGTCAAAAGAATCGTTTTTATTTAAGATGCTGCAGGTCCTTGCGTAAGTATACTGAGCATAGGGACCGGTGTTTCCGTCAAAGTTCAGCGCTTCTGACCAATTAAAGTTTACGTCTTTAATTCTGTTTGCAGAAAGGCTTGATAGGATCACAGCGCCAACGCCAACGTCTTTTGCAATTTCTTCCTTATTCTCAAGATCAGGATTCTTTTCCGAAATAATAGCTTCTGCCTTTTCAATGGCCTCGCGGAAGAGATCGTCTAAAAGAACTACGTTTCCGGTTCTGGAAGCAATCTTTTCGCCATTGATACTGAAGGTACCGTAAGGCACGTGAACAAGCTGATCTTCCCAATCGTAGCCCATCAGACCTACGACCTTAAACCACTGTGCAAAGTGCAAACTTTGTCCTGCGCTGGTTACGTACACACACTTATCAAAAGCGTATTCCTTCTTGCGCCACAAAGCGGCCGCTATATCTCTGGTAGGATAGAGAGAAGAACCGTCCCGCTTCAAAATAAGGCAAGGAGGCATTTTATATTCTTCCAGGTCAACAAGACTTGCGCCGTCATCCAGCTTTAAGAGATTCTTCTCTTTTAACTCTTCCACTACAGCGGGCATCTTATCACTGTAAAAGCTTTCACCGTTGAAGCTGTCAAATGAAACGCCCAAAAGATCATAGGTTTTCATATACTCTTTTAAGCTAATTTCCTTGAACAGACGCCAAAGACGAAGGTTTTCTTCGTCCCCTGCTTCCAGAGCGGCAAATTCTTTTCTGGCTTCATCGTCAAGAGAGGGGTCCTTCTCGGCATTTGTTCCGTAAAGAACGTAAAGTCGATTCAGTTCCTCGATTCCGATCTCACGAATGGTATCTTCATTCCCCCACTTTTTGAAGGAAACAACGAGCTTTCCATACTGAGTACCCCAGTCACCGAGGTAATTGATTCCTACGGTTTCATAACCGCAGAAACGATGGATCAGTTTAATGGAGTTACCAATGATGGTGGTTCCCAGGTGTCCGATATGAAAGCGCTTTGCAATATTGGGAGAAGAATAGTCGATCACCATCGTCTTCCCTTTTCCAATATCAGAACTACCGTATTTTTCGCCTTTTTCTAAAATAGAGCGAAGAATGGAAACTCTGTAAGAGTCATCCAGGAAAAAGTTCAGATATCCGCCGGCACTTTCCACTTTTTTAATGCTGGAAATAGGATCGTTTTGCAGCGAATCGGAAAGTTCACTTGCAATCACCATAGGGCTCTTTCTCAAAGCCTTGGAAAGCTTAAAGCAAGCAAGAGCGATATCTCCCATGGAAGGATCCGGAGGGGTGTCAAAGAATGCGGAGATATCGGCAGCGGTTAAGACGTCTGATGCTAATATTTCCGAAATTTTATTTGCAATGGAAATTTTTAACTGGTTCATAGATTCTCCTTAGGAAAAAGCAACGGCAGATGCATTTTTAACGTCGAAAATAGATACGTAGCTCTTACCGGTATCCACCTTCAGTTCATTGCCATCAGCAGTGTAGTATTTAAAAGGAGAGTTGTTATCGGCTCTCTTCCAAATAATGTCTACGTATTCTCCGCCATTGGCATAATAACCTTTGCCCTCGCCGGTCAAATTGATCTCCAGAGTCTTTCCGTTACTCATAATGGACTCCTGGGCAAAGAGAATGAATACGTTGTCAAACTTAAGCTGTTCGCCGGTACCGCCGTCAATGTGCTTTTGACCGTACTGCTTATGAGCGTAAAGGCCGGTAGCAGTATCGTAATTAAATTCGGAAAGGTAATAAGTAGACTGCGGGATCTTAATATAATTAGCAGTTTTGCCGGTACCAAGAGTCTTAAATTCATTATCAAAGTTAAACGCAGTAAAGAAAGGATCGTTCAGGGTCTTGCGGAAGCCGCGGATACCAACTGCTTCGGAGATCAAAGCGCCGTTGGAGAACATAGTATGTTCCAAAGAATATCCGCTATTGATACGGCCCTGGTCTCTCCAGTACAGCATTTTACCGTTTACGCTGAAGTTGTAATGGTTATGATTACCGCAACCAAAAGCACCGCCAACACCGTCAAAGTGGTCAATTCCGCTGGAACGGAGTAGATCAGAAGCTTCATTGGAGCATCCTGCGTGTACGTAAATCGCATCATAAGCTCTTGCAATGTTGATATAGTAAGGACGGGAGGAACGAACGCTTCCCAGGTTTCCGGCATTGGCATAATCAAAGATCAAACCTTCAAAACGAACGATGCCGCCTTCGGCCAAAACTTCATAAAGAATGTCACACTTGGAAATACCAACTTGAGGAAGGGCCTGTCTGATATTGTTGAACATAAAACCGATGGGTCTCTGGCCAACCAAGGACTCGTCGCAAGCAAGACCGGTCAAAGGATTGATGTTCGCAGGAACTTTGGGATCCTCTTTCTTTTCCTCTGTGGTAACTTCTTCTTTGGTATCAAGTTCTACCGTTTCAAAGGTGGACGTTTCATTTTCATCAGCCTTTTTTCCACAGGCAGAAACACAAAGGATCATAGAAATTGCTACGAAAAGATACAAAACCCGACGCAAGTTTTTCATTCTTTTTACCTCTTCTTCCCGCGAAAGAACCAAATGTGCTTCCCCGCGTGTTTTATACTGAATTATTATACCATTTCTAACATAATATTGCAAGTTTTTTATCATATTTTATATAAAAAATAAGAAGCAGAAGATTCTTTGCGATCTTCTGCTTCTGGATTTAAAAAGATAAATTATTTTGCTTTCTGAGCTTCCAGATATGCTTCGTTCTTTTCAGCATATTTTTTCAGGGTTGCTTCAGTAAAAATGGTGTAGCCGTAAGGACTAACCTCAAGACCCTTCAGTTCCTTGGAAGCCATATAGTTGTGGGCATAGAAAGTAAGCGCAATAACAGGACAATCCTCTGCCAAAAGTTTTTCTGCTTCAGCCAGTTTCTTTGCTCTTTCGCTTCTGGTGGTAGCGGCATAAGCTTCATCAATCAGCTTGATATATGCATCGGACTGATAACCGGTAACGTGAGAAGAAATACCGGAAGACTGGGTGTCAACAGAAACAACGCTTCCGCTGTAAGAAGGAGCGAAGGGAGCCAGAGCGGAAATAGCATTGGTGGAAAGTCCAACGTAATCAAGACCGATTACATCAAAGTCACCGTTGTAAAGTGCCGTTTCATATTTTTCTACGTCAAGACCCTTCAGATCAACCTTAAAGCCGAGATCGTTCCAAACCTTCTGTGCATACTTTGCTACTTCAGCATCGTAGGCACGGTCAGAGCGATAGGTGATGGTAAACTCGCCGGAAGAAACG
This sequence comes from Eubacteriales bacterium, assembly GCA_045590715.1. Classification (GTDB taxonomy): domain Bacteria; phylum Bacillota; class Clostridia; order Oscillospirales; family SIG627; genus RGIG5579. Next base: position 4,216 of record JAZNRO010000007.1, read on the forward strand.
CCTGCTTTTTTAAGAGCAGCCTTTGCTTCATCCAAATTTGCTTTGGTGGAATATACCGCCCCAGAAAGATCGCGGAACTGCTTCTTCATAGAAGTACCGGTAGCCAGTTCGGATACGAAACCTTTTGCGGCCTTAGAGCCCATACCGATGATATCGGCAATTTCTTCACGGCTGAGCGCAAGGCTCAAAGCTTTGCGAACGGAAGCATTTGCAAGAACCTTATTTTCGCAATCGAAATAATAGGTGTAAGAAGTAAGAGTATCGGAAGACTCGATCTTCTTCTTATTCGCGTCATAGGTTTCTTTATCAAAAGCGCCAACGTAGTAGATTTCGCCTTTATTGAAAGCTTCTACAGCTTTTTTCACATCCATAGAATAGTCAGTGATAAGCTGATAGGGTTTTACAAATTCGTTATAACCGTCAACAACCTCAACGGGAAGACGGTAGAACTTGGAGAATTCCAAAGAATACTTGCCATCAGCCTTCATAGACTTCAAAACAAACTGACCGTTGGTACCAATATCGTTTACACTGCTGGCCCAAGAATCTTCTTTACCAACGATTACGTCATCTCTCAAAGGAACCAAAGAAGGGCTGGAGATTGCTTCCAGGAACAGCTCGGGGTCAATCGCATTTTCAAACTGTACTTCGATGGTGTCAATATCAACAGAAGCGATACCAAGATCATCGATGGTCATATTGCCTGCTTTTACATCTTTCGCATTCTTAATGTCATAAAGAAGAGCAGCGGCAGGGCTTGCGGTTTCGGGAGAGAGTACTCTCTTCCAAGCGTAGATGATCTGGTCGGCAGTAAGCGTTCTGCCATCATTCCAACGAGTAAAAGGAAGGTCGATGTAAAGGAAGTATTCGCCTCTTTCTTCATCGTACTTCTGCTCCCACTGGCTGGCAAGCGAAAGCTCGATTTCACCCTCGGAGGTTACCTCGGTCAAACCTTCATAAATGAGCCCGGAAACCTTTACAAAATCCTTATCATAAATCATCTCGGTAGGATCCAGGTCGGTCTGAGGAGTTGCAAGGTACATGGGAATAATAGCACCCATATCTTCTAAATCAACTGCACAAGAACAAAGAGAAACCGAGAGCGTTGCTGCCAAAAGCAACAAAGCAATAATCTTTTTCATTGAGAACCTCCTAAATGGTATACACATACCAAAAAATGCTTATCGTAATTATACCATAAATGGTAAAAATAATCAAGAACAATTGTGATTATTCAAAATTTCTTTTAATTGCACAATTTACGGAAAAACGCCTTGTGCTATTTGAACAAAAAAAGTTAATAGGATTTGACAAACTGACCACCAAGGTCTTCATAAAACGGAAAAACAGTAAGATCGCCGGAAAGCGCATAAAGATTTTCCTGAAAAATCTGAACCGCCTTCTTTTCGGAAGCATAGTGTCCGCAATCAATAACCGTCATACCCTTTTCAACCGCATCCGTAGCCACGTGATAAGGGATATCCCCTCCCACAAAGGCATCAGCGCCTTCCTGCAAAAGAGGCGTTACAAGATCTTTTCCGGAGCCACAGCAATATCCAACGAGCTGAATGTCAAGTCCCGCGGAATAAAGTTTTACTGGGGTATTCAGTGCGCGGGAAACGAAAGAGGCAAATTCTTCGGGAGAACTTTTTGAAGGAATTTTACCCATTCCACCGATAAAAGGCTCGTCAGCTAAAAATCCACCTTCCAAACTTGGCAAAATGCCAAGATCATCGGCAAATGCAGAATTCAAGCCCCCAACTGCTCCATCAAACCGGGTATGAAGTGACAAAAGGGATATACCCGATTCCATCAAAAGCAAAAGTTTTTGACCTACGGTAGTATCTTCCGTAATATTGTGAATCGGTGAAAAAATCAAAGGATGGTGGCTGATAATCAAATCACATCCTTCTCTTGACGCTTTTTCGATCGCAGGAAACGTTACGTCTAAACAAGTAAGTACAGATCGAACTTCCCTATCGCGATCGGGGCAAAAAAGAAGCCCGTCATTATCCCAGGAGCATTTTCTGCTTTCCGGATAGAGTGTCTCAAAATATGCTTCAATTTCACGTATTTTCATACAAACTCCCTAGTACTGATTCTAACTGAT
>JAZNRO010000008.1:0-5319 GCA_045590715.1 Eubacteriales bacterium
TTAGACGGATTTGATTTCATCCAAGGACTTGTCCTTGGATTTCATCTGAGTAAAGCGAAGATTTCATCGTGGCTAAGCCACGATTTCATTAAACCAACAAAAAAGAGAGGACATTTCGGGCTTCCGATTTGTTCTCTCTTTTTGTTCGTTATATGGGTTTGGACTACTGCGGGACTGCATTTGTATGCACAAATGCGATGCCGGTTCTTAACAGATGATTACAAATTCTCCGATAAGAGCATCACGCCTTTGGCAAACGATTTTTCTTTTTATTTATTTTCCCTGATAGAAGCCGACCTTGCGGTAAACCTTTTGAATGGTCTTTCTTGCAATGTAAGAGGCTTTTTCCGTGCCTTCCTTTAAAATGCCGTCAAGGTAAGCCTTATCCTTGGTCAGACGGTCAAATTCGGTCTGCAAGGGGAGAAGGGCGTCGGCACAGGCTTCGCCTACTGCGGCCTTGAACTGGGCGTAACCGAGTCCTTCAAATTCTTTTTCTACCTCAGGGCCGGTCTTACCGGTCAGACAAGAGTAAATGTTAATCAGATTATAGATGCCGGGGCGGTTTTCATCCCAGGCGATGGTAGCTTCCGAGTCGGTCACGGCACGCTTAAATTTGCGGATAATATCGTCCTTTCGGTCTAAAAGGAAGATGGAAGCGTTGGCATTGGGGTCGGATTTGGACATTTTTCTTTCCGGCTCTGCCAGGGACATAATGCGGGCACTGGATTTTAAAATATAAGCTTCCGGCACGGTGAAGGTGGGGGAGTAGGCACCGTTGAAACGGTTCGCAATATCCCTTGCCAGTTCAATGTGCTGTTTCTGGTCCGAGCCTACGGGTACCAGATCCGCCTGATAAAGCAGAATATCGGCGGCCATCAGTACCGGATAGGTGAAAAGGCCGGCGTTGATATTGTCTGCGTGCTTCTGGCTCTTATCTTTAAACTGGGTCATACGGCTGAGCTCACCGAACATGGTGTTACAGCCCAGCACCCAGGAAAGCTGCGTATGTTCCGGCACGTGGCTCTGCAAAAAGAAAGCGGCCTTTTTGGGGTCGATCCCGCTGGCAAGATACAGGGCCAGGGTGTCAAGACTCTTCTTTCTCAAAACCGCAGGCTCTTGCCGTACGGTAATGGCGTGCAGATCTGCCACACAGTAGATACATTCAAATTCGTCCTGAAGATCCGCCCAGTTTTTCAGCGCGCCCAGATAGTTTCCCAGGGTCAGATTACCCGAAGGCTGAACGGCAGAGAAGATCCTCTTTTTGTTTTGAATTTGTTCCATGATAATTTCCTTTCAAAGGGTTCTTTTCATTTCCTATATAATATAACATAAAAACAAGGCTATTTCAAGTGCGCTTTTGCATTTTGCTTTTATATCTTTGAAAGATATGGTCTAAATCCCTTGCTTTTTCTTGAAATTTGTGATATGATGGAGTGTAAAGCATACTATTTTAATTTAAAGGAGTTGGTTTTTTCGTGGATCCCGCGGGTAGTACATTTTTATTGCTTGCATCTGGGGGGGTAAAAGCGCCCTCAACCTATCTTTTGGTGCTCATCTGTCTTTACTGTCTTTGTCTTTTGTTCTCTTCTTATTTTGCTGCTTCGGAAACAGCTTTTACCGCTGTCAGCAAGGTGAAGCTCAGGACACTTACGGATAAAGGAAATCGCAGGGCGAAGAAAGCCCTTTGGATCACCGATCATTTTGACAAGACCCTAACCACCATTCTCATCGGAAACAATATTTTTCACGCTGCCGGCGCGGCACTGACCACCCTGGCTTTGGTGGAACTGTTCCATGAGAAGGCCGGCGCATATTCCATGCTGGGTACCTTTGTCACCGCTTTGATCGTGTATCTCTTTGCCGAGATGATCCCCAAAAGCATTGCGAAAGTGCACAATGAAAAAATGGCGCTGTTTTTTGCGCCGTCTATGCGTTTTCTGGTAAAGTTTTTAACGCCTGTTTCTGCTGTTTTTACGGCAATTTCTGATTTTGTTGCAAAAATGTTTTCCTCCGGTGAGAAAAACACCGTGACGGAAGAGGAGATCATCAGCATTATTGAAACCATTGAGGATGAGGGCGTTTTGGAACCGGAAAAGCAGGCACTTGTTAATTCTGCCATGGAATTCCGTGAAAAGCTGGCTCGTGATATTATGGTTCCCATGGACCAGGTGGTACTGGTTTCCAGTACGACCCCCCGAGCAAAACTGGTAGAGATCATCAAAACCAGTCCCTATTCCCGTATTCCGGTGTACGAAGGAAATGTATCCAACGTGATCGGCATTTTGCCGGCCAATCTTTACCTTTCCATGCACGCCGCCGGGAAACCCATCGTTCTTCGTAAGATTCTCTTAAAGCCCTACGTGTTTGATGAAAACACCGAGATCTCCGAGCTTCTCCAGAGAATGCGCTTAAATAAGCTTCATATGGTATTCGTTACCAACGCCAAACGGAAAAAGGTTGGTCTAATTACCATGGAAGACCTTCTGGAAGAGCTGGTAGGCGAAATTCAGGACGAAACCGATACAGGCGAAGGCCTGGATTTGGCTTAAGGGGGTGACGAAATGGGAAACATATTACCTTATATCGGCATTCTCTGTTGCCTTTTAGGATCCGCTTTCTTCTCCGGAACGGAGATCGCTTTTACGTCTCTTTCTAAAATCAAAATGAAAAAAGAGACAGAGAATCCTTCTTCTCCCGTGTGGAAGCTGATCGCGTTTATTTATAATCACTACGATAACGCCTTATCTACGGTGCTCATTGGTAATAACCTGGTAAATATCGGTGCTACCGTGATTATGACCTTCCTTGCCATTGACCTGGCAAAACTTGTGAATATGACCGCAGAGCAGGTTTCTCCCATCGTAACGGTTCTGATGACCGTTATCATTCTCATCGTCGGCGAAATTACGCCGAAGATGATCGCCCGCAGAGCCAGTGAAGGCTTTGCAAAAATGGCCGCCTATCCGGTTATTGTACTGATGGTCATTTTCTTCCCCCTGGTTTGGGTAAGTTCGATGATCGTAAAAGGTCTGAACTATATTTTCCGCAAGCGAGACGGCCAGGATGTAACCGTGACCGAAGAGGAACTGGAAAACATTCTGGATACCGCGGAAGAGGAAGGGGTCATGGAGGAGAACGAAACCGAGCTTCTTCAGTCCGCCCTGGAATTTACCGATATGGATGCGGCCGATATCTTAACGCCCAGAATTGACGTTGTGGGCTTTGAGGTAGGGGATAGCATCGAAAAAGTGCTGGAAGTGATTTCTGATACCCAGTTCTCCCGTTTCCCCGTGTACGAGGGAACGGTAGACCACGTGGTAGGCGTTCTGGTTGCCAAGCACCTTTTGAAGGAACTGGTGGATAATCCGGACGTGAAGATCACGGATCTGATGCTGGAGCCTATCTTTATTCCAAAGACCATGCGCCTTCCCGATATTATGAATCTCTTCCGTCGTCACCGTACCCATATGGTGGCCGTTGCGGATGAGTACGGCGGAATTTTGGGAATCGTAACCATGGAAGACGTTCTGGAGTGTCTGGTAGGTGAAATTTGGGACGAAAACGACGATATCGTAAATGAGTTCCAGAAACTGGATAACAATCGCTATGAATGTGCCGGTGAAATGAACCTGACCGATTTCTTTGATGAAATGGATCTGGAGGAAGAAGAGGCAGATACGGAATGTGCCACTATGGGCGGTTGGGCCACCGAGCGCATCGGTGCCATGCCCCAGCCTTTCGACTCCTTTGATTTTAAGAATCTTACCATTCTGATCAAGGAAGTGGACGAGCATCACAGAGTTTTAAGACTTCTTATTCTGGTCCACGAATTTAAAAAAGAAGACCTTCCCGATGAAGACTAAAAAAGAAAAGCCATTTGCAGAAAGCAAATGGCTTTTTGTTTTTTCTTTTTAGTCTTCCAGGGTGGAAGTGCAGTGAGGACAGCGGGTAGCGTCCAGTGCGATCTCACTCTTGCAGAAGGGACATTTTTTTGTGGTGGGTGCCGGTGCGGGAGCTTCTTCTTTCTTCTTTCCGATGGTTGACATTGCGGCGATGGCCTTTACCAGAAGGAAGAGGACGAAGGCGGTAAGTACAAAGTTTACCACGGCGGAAAGGAAGTTTGCAAAGCAGCTTCCGATCAGAGCGAAGGAAAGAGTGCCCCAGCTCCAGGTGAGAATGATATTTAACAGGGGACGGATGAAACTATCGGTCAGTGCGGTAACAATGGCAGTAAAGGCGCCGCCGATGATGATACCGATTGCCATATCCAGGACGTTGCCCCGAATGGCGAATTTTTTAAATTCTTCAAAAAACTTTTTCATAAAAATGACACCTTTCTTGTTTTTTCTTCATTTTATCACAGCAAAAAAACAATTTCAAGAAACTTTTAAAACTTTTTCCCAGAAAAAGCAGAAATTTCACTTGACAAAAGACAGGGAAAGTGGTAATATAATCGTCGTTGAAATTATTGCCGAATAGTGTAACGGTTAGCACGACAGACTCTGACTCTGTTTGTCTGGGTTCAAATCCTAGTTCGGCAGCCATGAAAAAACCTCTTTTGTTATTAACACAAAAGAGGTTTTTTCAACTAAATCCACCCTTTTGGGTGGGTGAAATCATCTCTGGTGATGAAATCCCCTTCGGGGATGAAATCCGGCTTGACGCCGGGAGGGTGGATTTAATTTCATCTAAGCGAAGTGAAGATTTCATCTGCAAAGCAGATTTCATCCTTGCAAGAGCAAGGATTTCATTATATAATGCTTTTGAGGTGATCACTGTGGCTGAAAACAAATTGGCTGATCTATCTACTGAATTTGCAATTCAGATATTAAGCCTTACCGATAATATAAAGGGTCATTATTCTTTATCCAATCAGCTTGAGAGAAGCGGAACGTCTATTGGTGCTAATATTCGCGAGGCTAAATATGCTCATAGCCGTCTTGATTTTATTGCAAAATTGCAAATTGCTTTAAAAGAGTGCTATGAAACGGAATATTGGATTGAAATTGCCCTGAAAGCGAATATTATTTCTACTGAGTCGGTTAAAAACGTTTTGCACGATTGTGGCGTTATTCGGAGAATGCTTATTTCTTCTATCAATACCGCAAAAGAAAATATGAATTGATTTGTATGAAGAATCCGATGCATTTGCATCGGATTTTTCTTTTGCTCATTTTTAAAAAAATGTAAAACGTACTTGACATTTTGAAAATATGTGGATATAATAAAAAAGTAAAGCAACCTTTACTTTTTTTGGAGGTGACGATTTGAATAATAAGATCAAAGATTTGAGAAAAGAGGGAAGTGTTACCCAGGAGG
>JAZNRO010000009.1:0-5235 GCA_045590715.1 Eubacteriales bacterium
CGGCTTGATTCCTCCTTTTGTTCTTTTTGCGGTTGGCGAACCTGCTTTTAGTTTACAAAAGGAGGATTATTTTTTCAACGCATAGCTAAAGCTTTTTCGTACCACCAGCACTGCTGGTGGTTTCCTTTATACAATAAAAAAGACTTTCCCGATTTGGGAAAGTCTTTTTTTCATTTCAAGGTAAAATCTGCCGTAGCCAAGGCTTGGATCTCGGGAATATCCGATGCGGAAAGTGCCTTTTGAATGGCGCTGTTTTCAAAGGGGATACCGGAAAGCAGTTTTTCTGTCAAAGAAGAAAACTCCGGCATCAGCGAATCGGTGAAGACCTGTGCTTTTGATATCATTCCTTTTTCAAAGGAAAAGAGGATCTGCACGTTACCAAAGGGAAAATGCTCCCGCCACTCCCAGTCAAAACGGGGCGTCTGACCCAAAAACCAATGGGGGTCACTGTGCTTTTCCCGGTACGTTTCCACCTCACGTCTTTCTTCTCTTGTAAAGGCAAATTCACCGAAGAAACCGTCCTTTTCTTCAAAGCAACGTAAAAGAGCGTTTTGGGTCTGGCGAAGGGTAAGATCCGGCACGAAAACACTTAAATTGCACACCCTGCTCCTAACGGATTCGATGCCCTTGGACTGAATCTTTTTCGGGTCTACGGTAAGGTAGGAGGAGAGTCTGTGAAGATCGGAAGAAACAAGAAGGGTACCGTGGTGCATCGCCACGTTTTTCCGATGGGCAAAGGCGTTGCCGGAGAATTTTTTCCCGTCGGCCAAAAGATCGTTTCGTCCGGAAAATTCACAAGGGATCCCAAGGCTATTTACCGCCCGGCAGATCAGATCCAACTGCGCTTTTTCATCGTAATTTTCTTTGTGGGTAATAAAAGAAAAATTCACGTTGCCTTTATCGTGATACACTGCGCCGCCGCCGCTGACTCTGCGCGCCAGTTGTACCCCGTCTTTTTTCATCTTCTCCAGGTCACACTCTACCCAAGGATTCTGATTTTTTCCGATGATAACGGCATTTTCATTCTGATATAGGTGAATAATAAATTCGTCCTCTTTCACGTGGTCTAAAAACCACTCGTCTACCGCCATATTTTCATAGGCGTCAAAAGATTCGGAAATATAAACAAAATTGCGTTTCATACTGCCTCCCATCTACCCTAACAGTATAACAAAATTTTCTTAAAATGCAAGGAAAAATTGACACTGCCCCTTTTTTTCTCTATAATAAACCTAATGAATCTAAAGGAGCTTTTTATGGCGGAAAAAACAAAGACCGTATACGTGTGCTCTGCTTGCGGAAACGCCCAGGCCAAATGGTCGGGTCAGTGCAAGGAATGCGGAGAATGGAACACCATGGAGGAAGAAGTTCACCTTCCCCCCAAAGGAAAAGTGAAAACCGAAACCAGACTAGCCGAAGACTTCTCTCCGGCGGTACCTTTATCTGAAATCAAGGAAGAGACCCTCTTTGGCGAACGGTATGAGACCGGCATTGGGGAGCTTGACCGGGCGCTGGGCGGCGGTATCGTCCGCGGTTCGGTAGCGCTGATCTCCGGCGAACCGGGTATCGGTAAATCCACTCTTCTTTTGCAGATCTGTAAGGAAATGAAAAATCAGAAGGTGCTTTACGTTTCCGGGGAGGAATCCCAGCTCCAGATCAAAATGCGGGCAAAGAGGCTTTCTGCTCTGACGGATAATATTTATCTCCAGTGCGAGACCGACGTAGACGCCATTTTAACGGAGACCGAGCGGATAAATCCCGATATTCTCATCATTGACTCCGTTCAGACTCTGCAGGACTCCTCTCTCACCGCCGCACCCGGCAGTACCAGCCAGGTAAAGGCATCTACCGGAAGAATTCTTGCCGCCACCAAAAAATCCGGCTTTTCTACCATTCTGGTAGGCCACGTAAATAAGGATGGCGTCATCGCAGGACCAAAGCTTTTGGAACATATGGTAGACGTAGTTCTTTATTTTGAAGGAGAGAGAACCCAGAGCTGCCGCATCCTGCGTGCTATAAAGAACCGCTACGGCTCCACCAATGAGATCGGCCTTTTTGAAATGACCGACACGGGACTGGAAGGGGTGCCGGATCCCAGCCGCAGACTGTTGGAGGACAGCCCCAAAGAGGCTTCCGGTTCCTGCCCGGTATGTCTGATGGAAGGCACCCGCCCCATTATGACCGAGGTGCAGGCGCTCATTACCAAATCTCCCTTTCCCAACCCAAAAAGACTTTCCAGCGGAATGGATTACAACAGAATGTCCATGCTCCTTGCCGTTGTGGAAAAACGTCTGGGAGTCCGCTTTTTTGACAAAGACGTATACGTAAACGTAGTAGGCGGACTAAAGCTGGATGAAACCGCATCAGATCTTGCGGTGTGCACTTCCCTTCTTACCAGTGCACTGGACCTTTCCCTGCCGGGAAACGTTATTGCCATCGGTGAGATCGGACTTTCCGGTGAATGCCGTGCGGTGGGCGACGTGGAAATGCGGGTAGGAGAAGCCACAAGACTTGGTTTTGAAACCATTCTTCTTCCCAAAAAGCAGGCAGAACGGCTGAAGAAAAAGCCGAAAAACGTAAATCTTATTCCCATCCGCAGCGTATACGACCTTCTGACCGTACTAAAGGAGAAAAACTGTGGAGAAAGATAAGTTCAGAGAAAAAGAAAACTTCTCCTTCGAGGACCTTAAAGCCCTGGTATCTTTTCTTCGCTCCCCGGAAGGCTGTCCCTGGGACAGAGAACAAAGCCACAAAAGTATCCGCAATCACTTTGTAGAAGAAGCCTACGAAGTGTGCGAGGGCATTGATAAAGAAGATAACGCCCTTCTTCAGGAAGAACTGGGCGATATGCTCTTCCAGGTGCTTTTTCACATAAACCTTGCAGAGGAAAAAGGAGCCTTTACCCTTGAGGACGTGCTGAACGGTATTTGCCGGAAAATGATCTTCCGTCACCCCTTCCTTTTTGAGCCGGGCTCTGAAAAACCAAAAGACCAGATCGCCCAGTGGGAAGAGATGAAAAAGAAGGAAAAAGGAGAAGAAAGTGCCTATGACACCCTCTCCCGCATCTCCACCGCTCTCCCCTCCTTAAAACGGGCAGAAAAATTTATCAAAAAAGGCGCTTCCAATAAAGGAATCGACCCGGGAGAAGACCCTATGCTTCTTTCCGGTGAAACCCTTTACAAGATCGCTGAAAAGTGCCAAAAAGAAAACATTGATCCGGAACAGGCGCTGAATGAATATTTGTCAAAAATCCTAGATAAAGTGTACAAATTGTGAACGATTTTTTTATTCTTATCGTGGAAAATGCAAAAAGACCTTGCTTATCTTCTTATGTAATGCTAATATATTATGTGTACTATCTCAGAAATTTTCAAAAAATAAAGGAGATATTATCTTATGAACAAGGCTCAATTAACAGCAGCGGTTGCCGCAAAAACGAACATGAAAAAGAAGGATGCTGAAGCAGCCGTAAATGAAGTTTTTGCCGTTATCACCGAAACGCTGGCAAATGGGGAAAAAGTTCAGATCTCTGGCTTTGGAAGTTTTGAAAGCAAGAACCGCGCCGCCAGAATCGGCAGAAATCCCCATACCCACGAAAAGATGGAGATCCCTGCATTCAAGAGCGCAAGTTTCTCACCCAGCAAGACGCTGAAAGCAAGCATCAATAAATAACACGGATCAAGGAGCTGCACGGCGGCTCCTTATCTTTTTCAAAAATACTAAAAAACGGATTAAAATTATGAGACTGGATAAATTTTTAAAAGTATCACGCATTATCAAACGCCGCACCACTGCAAACGGTGCCTGCAGCGAAAGTCACGTGCTGGTAAACGGAAACGTGAAAAAGCCCGGATATGATCTGAAGATCGGCGATATCATCGAAGTACAGTTCGGCAACCGCTCTTTCCGTTGCCGGGTAAAGGAAATGCCCGAGCACGTAGGCAAAAACGAAGCAAGCAATCTGTACGAGGTACTGAGCGAGGAATAAGAAAGCACTTCTTTTCATAGAATCTAACAGAAATGAGGTGGATTTTATGGAAAGTGAAAAAGGCTTTGTTCAGTTAGAAAACAGAAAAATACTAAAGCTTACCGGCATCCGGGAGGTTATGAGTTTTCAGGAAAGCCAGGCAGAATTTGCAAGTACCCTTGGGATTCTTCAGGTCACCGGGGAAAATATGCATATGGAAAAACTGGACCTGGAAACGGGCGAAGTGGTCTTAAGCGGCAGAATCGACTCCCTTTATTATCCGGAAGATACTCCCAAGGGAAAGAAAGGCTTCCTTTCCCGCCTTTTACCCTAAATGGCTTTTCTTAGCCTGGAAGATAATATTCTTCTCTTCTCTGCCGTAACTCTGGGGTTTTTCATCGGGCTTTACTATGAGATCTTTCGATTTTTAAGACTGGCTCTTCCCCACACTTCTCTTCTGGTAGGAATCGAAGATCTTCTGTTTTTTCTTCCCGTAACGCTGGTTTTTCTCTTTTTTTGTTACGCTTTTTCCGACGGGGTGATCCGCTGGTTCTCCCTTCTTGGGACGTTTCTTGGTTTTCTCCTTTATCTTTTGACCCTGGGAAAGCTTCTTTTATTCTTTTCCGATAAGATTCTTTCTCTTGTACGAAAAATTTTAAAGGGAATTTACCGCCACATCCTTCGTCCCATTTTCAACGTTTTCAAAAATATAACAATTTATTTCTTTACGAAACTAAAAAAGTTTGCTATAATGCTTCGTAGAAAGAGATCGGCCGGGCGCTTAAAGAAGGAAAAGAAGGCGCTGATCAAACGAGCCGAAAAAGGATTTTTATAAAAAGGAGGATAATATGAGAAACAGACTCGGCTTTTTCGGAAAGCTTGCTTTTGTTGTTATTATTCTCTTTTTGGTGATCTCCATTGTAGATAAAAGTATTGAGATCAACGACTTAAAAGAAAAAGAAGAAAAGATCAAGGAACAGGTTGAAAACTACACCCTGCAAGTGGAACGGCTGGAATCCCAGCTTCAAGAGGAAGTATCGGAGGAAACCATTCGCCGCATCGCCAGAGAAAAATTAAATCTCCGCGATCCCGGTGATCTTATTTACTCCAACGACCTGCCCAATTAAAGTCATAACCACCGGCCGTGCCGGTGGCTTGCACAAGCCCCCTTAGGGCATAATGCCGGCAGAGCCTATAGGCTCGCCGAAAGATTCGCCAACCGCGAAATTTTCACCGGCTTGCCCCTAAAGGGGCTTTGTTATTTGCCT
>JAZNRO010000010.1:0-6451 GCA_045590715.1 Eubacteriales bacterium
CTTTTAGGAGAAAAGTTGCTCTGGAAAGGATAAGAGATGAATCTTATTGAAAAAATTTTCGGTACTCATTCCGATGCTGCTATCAAAAAGATCCGTCCCATTGTGGATAAAATTGAGGCTTTGGCCCCCAAATATAAAGAAATGACCGACGCTCAGCTTCGGTCTATGACCGATGTTCTCAAAGGCCGTCTTGCCGAAGGAGAAACTCTGGATGACATTTTGCCCGATGCTTTTGCGGTAGTTCGCGAAGCGGGTGAGAGAGTACTTGGTACCCGTCATTACAGAGTTCAGCTGATCGGCGGTATCGTTTTGCACCAGGGCAGAATTGCTGAAATGAAGACCGGTGAAGGTAAAACCCTGATGGCAACCTTGCCGGCGTATCTCAATGCCCTTACCGGAAACGGCGTGCATATCGTTACGGTGAATGACTACCTTGCCAAGCGTGACTCGGAGTGGATGGGAAAACTCTATCACTTCCTGGGTCTTTCCGTTGGCCTTGTGATTCACGGGGTAGACGGGGATGAAAAGAGAAAAGCCTACCGTGCCGATATTACTTACGGTACCAACAATGAATTCGGCTTTGACTATCTTCGCGACAATATGGCTCTTTATAAGCAGAATATGCTCCAGCGCGGCCACGCCTTTGCCATTGTGGACGAGGTGGACAGTATTCTTATTGACGAAGCCAGAACCCCTCTGATTATTTCCGGTGAAGGGGATAAATCCTCTGAACTTTATAGCAAGGCCGACGCCTTTGCCCGCTCCTTAAAGCCCTATAAGATCAAAGAGACGGACACCAAGGATCTTTATGAAGATTTAAATGCAGACTATATCATTGATGAAAAGGCAAAAAGCGCAACCCTTACCAAGCGTGGCATGGCAAAAGCCGAACAGAGCTTTGGGATCGAAAATCTTTCCGATCCGGAAAACGCTACCTTGTTCCATCATCTAAATCAGGCTATCAAAGCTTACGGTACCATGCACCGGGACGAGGATTATGTGGTAAAAGACGGCCAGGTCATCATTGTAGACTCCTTTACCGGCCGTATGATGCAGGGCAGACGCTATTCCGACGGTCTGCACCAGGCCATCGAAGCAAAAGAAGGGGTAGGCATCCAGAAGGAATCCAAGACCCTGGCTACCATCACCTTCCAGAATTATTTCCGCCTTTATGCAAAGCTTTCCGGTATGACTGGTACTGCTTTGACGGAAGAGCCGGAATTCCGAGAAATTTATGCTCTTGACGTGGTGGAGATTCCCACCAACCGTCCCTTGGCCAGAATCGACCATCCGGATGTAGTATATAAAACTGCCGCCGGAAAATACCGCGCCATCGTGGAAAAAATTCGCCAGTGCCACGAAAAAGGCCAGCCGGTTTTGGTAGGCACGGTATCCATTGATAAATCCGAGTATCTTTCCCGGATGCTGAAAAAAGAAAAAATCCCTCATAATGTGCTTAATGCCAAGCATCATATGAGAGAAGCGGAGATCGTTGCCCAGGCAGGCGCTTTCGGCGCCGTTACCATCTCTACCAATATGGCAGGTCGTGGTACGGATATCAAACTTGGCGGTAATACCGAGTTTATGGCAAAGGCCCAAATGCGCAAAGAAGACTTTGACGATGAAATGATCGCCGCTGCCGATTCTTTCTTTGAAACCGATGACGAAGAAATCTTGGCGGCAAGACGTAGATATCAGACCTTGCTTGCGGAATTCGAAGAAAAGATCGCACCGGAAGCGGAAAGAGTAAGAGAGGCGGGCGGTCTTTATATCATCGGTACCGAGCGTCACGAATCCCGAAGAATCGATAACCAGCTCCGCGGTCGTAGCGGACGTCAGGGTGACCCCGGTGCATCCACCTTCTACCTTTCCTTTGAAGATGATCTTCTCCGTCTGTTCGGCAGTGACAGGATCATTGGCATTGTAGATAGACTGGGACTTCCCGAAGACCAGGCCATTGATGCCAAGATTATCTCTTCCTCCATTGAAAACGCTCAGAAGCGTCTGGAAGGGGATAATTTTAACCGCAGAAAGAATGTTTTGATGTACGACGATATTATGAATGAGCAGAGAAAGCTCATTTACCGTCAGCGCCAGGACGTTCTGGACGGTATGGATCTGAAAGAGAAGATGCAGGGCATGATCCAGGGTATGGTGGAAAATGCGGTGCTGTCCTTTATGCCCGAAAACCCCGAAGATCCTTACCTTTACGAAAACTTGAAAAATAAATTTATGGGCACTCTTACTTCTCCCTCCGACTTTATTTTTGCTGAAGGGGAAAAGGGACCCGATGTGGAAGAACTGACCGAAATCTTAACAGAGCGGGCAGAACTTCTTTACAAGGAGAAAGAAAAACTCTTTGGCGAGGAAACCTTCCGCGAGGTGGAAAGAACCATTCTTCTGCGGAATGTAGACCGCCTTTGGATGGAGCATCTGGATGCCATGACGGAGCTGAAAAACAGCATCGGTCTCAATGCCTATGCCCAGCGTGACCCGGTTGTCCAGTATAAGATCCAGGGTTCTGTGATGTTTGATGAAATGTCAGAAGAAATCCGCAATGAAACGGCAAATACCCTTCTTCGCATTTTCCCCAGAAAGCAGGAGATCCGCAGAGAAGCAGTGGCAAAGATCACCGCAACCTCTTCCGGCGGCGACGGTAGTGTAAAAAAAGCTCCCGTAGTGAAAAAGGCTACTGCCGGACCGAACGACCCCTGTCCCTGTGGCAGTGGCAAGAAATTTAAAAAATGCTGTGGATTAAAGGAGCAGGAATAATGGGATTTGGCGCAATTTTTCTTGGAATTATGTTCCTTTACGATTTTTCCATTCCCCTGGCACGCTCCGGTGTTACCACCGCTTACCTGGCGCTGGATATTTTCCCCGATTTTGCAGGCTGGATCCTTTTGTTCTTCGGTCTTATGTCCCTGAGTAAAAAGGCATCGGGACTTTCAAAGCTTCGTTTTCTTCCGATCCCTTTGTTTGTTTTATCCATTCTTACACTGCTCAAGGACACCCTTTGGTTCTCCGCTTTTTATACGGTCTCGGATAACCGTATTACCCAAGGCTTTGCCGGAGTTTCCATTGAAGTTTGCATTCGTCTGATGGAAGTGGCGTTTCTTTATGTTTTGTTTGACAAAACTTCCGCTTTCTGCCGGAGAAAAGGGGAGGATAAGCTTTCCTTGTCCCATCAGATGACCCGAAGAATCGCACTGGTGGAAGGGGGACTCTTTGCTGTTTCAAGACTGGGACTTCTCCTTCCTCTGACAGAGAGTATGGCAAAAGTCTTTACCGTTCTCTCCCAGCTGGATAATCTGTTTTTTGTATTTCTTATTTGGCACGCGGCTATTGGTATGGTACGTGCGCTTATTCGCATTACTGATTAAGAAAGGAGCCTTATGGGTACAAACCTTGTCTTTCTTGGCTTTTTATTTCTCATCAATCCGGAACTGATCACCTTGGACCCGCTTCCTGACTTTTTCGGTTATCTTCTCATTGCCAGAGGGCTTTATCGCTTATCTCTCCTGGAAGAAAGATTACAGCTTTCCAGAAAATACGCTTTCTTTTTGGCGGGAACTTCTTTTATAAAGCTTCTTTCCTGTACCGTTACTTTTTCTACCAGAATCGAAAGCACAAGACTTACCGTCTGCTTTTTCTTCCTGGTGGCGGAACTTTTCTTCTCCTTCCTTTTTTGCGACAATGCCTTAAAAGGAATTCAGTATCTTGCCATTCGGCGAAACGGTGACCTCGCACTGAAATCTTACGATTTGGTGCGCACCTTCCTCCTTTCCTTTTTCTTCTTAAAGGCAGGGGTAAATTTCCTTCCGGTGTTGCCGGTGGTGTTCTATCCCAACATTGATGCCGAAGGGGATAAGGTGGAAAATTATACCCAAATGGTAGCGTCCTTCCGTACGGTGCGCAGTATTTTGTTCCTTGTGGGAGCCCTTGTTCTCATTTGCTTCGGTATTTATACCGCAAGGATTCTTTTGGCTTATATTAAGCGCCTTCGCGGGGACGCCCCCTTTGCCCAGGCGATTTTAGAGGCCTATGAGGAGAACGTAACGAAGAATCGTTCCCTTCAGACCCGCCTTGCCATCAAGGATAGCTTTTTCTGGTTTTTCCTTTCCTTTATCTGCCTTGCGGATCTGTATCTTGATTTTATCAATATGGTTCCGAAGCCCCTTTTCGCCCTGTTTATTTTCTTTGGTCTTCGGCGAATCAAAGATTTTGTAACAATTCCGAAATCTTATCTTGGTATTACGCTTTTGTCGTTTTTTGTCACCTTGATAACCTATATTTACCGCCTGTATTTTGTAATAAGCGATAAGAATTTCCCGTATACGTTTCCCACTTTTTCACTGGCTGCTGTAATGGGAATTATCGGCGGGATCTTTACTTTGATCTCTCTTATCGTCGCACTTTTTGCGGTAAACGCGGTATGTAAAGCCTATACCACGGCAGAATATCAAAAGATCAAGATCACCCTTCTTATTCTTGGTATTTCGGTGATCGTTCTCAGTTTTTTGCAGTATTTCTTCGTGGGAAGAAGTGATCTTGTGGTATTTCTTCAGTGGGCTCTTTACGCTGTCCTTTTGTATTTTCATAAATCCAGCCTTGACGATATCCGCGCCGAAGCGGAATATAAACTGATGTAATTAATTTAAGACGTTTTAAAATAAAGGAGAATAATTCCATGTGTGGATTTGCCGGAATGTTCCATCCCCAGGGTCTTTTGCCCGGAGATCGGAGCACTTTGGAAAATATGAGCCGTGCCATTCGTTTCCGCGGCCCCGATGAATCGAGTCTGGTGGCAGAGGAGAAGATCGCCTTTGCTTTCCGTCGCCTTTCTATTATCGACTTGTCCGGCGGCAGCCAGCCCAAGGAAAGCGACGACGGAAAACTCCAGGGCGTTTTCAACGGTGAAATTTATAACTATCGGGAACTGAAAGAAACCCTTCAAGGGGAAAGTTTTGAAACCGCTTCCGAGCTTGAGATTATGCTCAAGCTTTACCGCAAGCACGGGGAAGAATTCGTTTCTATGCTCCGGGGTATGTTTGCCATTGCCTTTTACGACAGAGAAAATGAGACTCTGCTTTTAGCCCGTGACCCCTTCGGTATCAAGCCTCTTTATTACCGCAAGACCGACCGAGGCATCATTTTCTCCAGTGAAGCAAAAGCCTTTATCTTTGATTCTGAATACGAGAGTTTTAAGACTACAAATGACCTGGTTCAGCACTATTTTACCTATCAGTATATGCCTGCAAAGGAATTCAGTCAGGGGCTTTCCATCCTTCCTGCCGGTCATTATCTTATTTTCAATGGTAAGACCGGGGATCTTTCCGTTAAGCAGTATTTTGATCCCATGTTCCGCCCCGTAAGAGAGAAGACCTACGAAGAGAAAAAAGCCCTTCTTCGGGAAACCTTAACGGAAAGCGTACGCTATCATATGATCAGTGACGTACCGGTGGGTACCTTCCTTTCCAGCGGTATCGACTCTGCTGTTATCACTGCTCTTTCTTCCAAGATCAATCCCGGTATCAAGGCCTTCACCGTTGCGTTCGGCGTAAAAGGCTATTCGGAAATTGATGACGCCAGCGCTATTACCAAGCATCTGGACGTAGAGCATATCAAGGTTATGCGGGACGTAGAGGATTTCAAAGCCGCCTTTGAAAAGGTGGTATGGGCGCTGGATTTTCCGGTGGCCGATCCATCTACCGTAGCCATTTATCTGGTTTGCCAGGAAGCGGCAAAGCATCTGAAGGTAGTCCTTTCCGGGGAAGGGGCAGACGAGCTTTTCGGCGGATACAAAGTCTACGATGAATCTCGCTTTTCCTCTAAAATCTACGGTTTGCCCAAACCCATCCGCTCTATTTTAGCTTGGCTGGCATCGGTATTGCCCGACAATGTAAAGGGCAAGAACCTTTTGTACCGCGGTACGACTCCCCTAGAGGAAAGATACATCGGCAACGCCTTTGTATTTAATGAAAAGGAGAAAAAATCCTTCCTTAACACTTTTGACCCTAACCTTCGTTTCTATCAGCCGGAAAAAGAGATCTACGCCCACGCCAAGGCAAACGGGCTTTCTCCCATGCTTCAGATGCAGTACGTGGATATGCGTTCCTGGATCCGGGGTGATATTCTGGTTAAGGGCGACAGACTCAGTATGTACCACTCTCTGGAAGTGAGAGTTCCTTTCCTGGATAAAGAGGTGTTCCGCGTTGCTGCAAGTCTTTGCGATGATGAAAAACTTTCAAATGGCACTACCAAATTTATCCTGCGGGATGCCTTCCGTGACCTGGTAGACGAAGCCACCTTTGTCAGACCCAAGCTCGGATATCCCGTCCCGGTACGGGTATGGCTCCGGGATGAACTTTACCCCTGGGCAAAGGAAATTCTGGAGAATATGACCTGCACGGATTATATCAATAAGGAAGCGGCACTTAAGATGCTTCTGGAT
>JAZNRO010000011.1:0-10292 GCA_045590715.1 Eubacteriales bacterium
TTTTTTATTTGGGAGGTGTAGCCTGTGAGTCGTTCTTTTAGCGGTGAATATAAGTGTTCGGCAGATGCCAAAGGCAGGCTGCTGGTTCCCGCAAAGCTTCGTGAATTGTTCCCGGAAGGGGAGGCGGTATATCTTGTTCGTTCCCTGGACCGCTGTATCAGTATCTATACGGAAAGCCGCTGGAACAGTTTTGAAGAAAAGATCGCATCTCTCCCGGAAACCGAGTCCCGTGCAGTACGCCGCTTCTTCTACGCTTCCATGCAGGACGTAGAGCCGGACGGTCAGGGCAGAATCCTTCTTCCCGTGGGCCTTCGCGAATATGCAGGTATTACCAAGGCCTGTGTTGTTTTAGGCTGCGGTGATCATGCAGAGATTTGGGATGAAGAAAGCTACGCTTCTTACGTTTCTGAAATGCGCACCGAATCCGTAGAAGAGATTCTTAGAAGGAACGGTCTTTGATGATAAATTTCTCCCATAAGCCGGTTTTGTTTTACGAAACTGTAGACGGACTTGATATTAAGCCTTCGGGCACTTACGTAGATTGCACGTTAGGCGGGGCGGGGCATTCCTCCTTGGTTCTCTCCCGCCTAACTACCGGTAAACTCATTTGCTTTGACCAGGACGAAACCGCTATCGAAAATGCAAAAACCGTTCTGAAGCCTTATGAAGGAAAATTCACCCTTGTGCATCGGAATTTTGAAGCGGTAGGAGAGGTTTTGGATGAGATCGCTCCGGAGGGAATCGACGGTGCTATGATCGACCTTGGCGTATCCTCCTATCAGCTGGATACTCCCGAACGAGGCTTTTCCTATCACAACGATGCGCCTCTTGATATGAGAATGGATACTTCCTCCGCCCTTACCGCAAAGGAAGTGGTAAATACCTATTCTAAACGCGATCTGTGTCGGATTTTGACCGATTACGGCGAAGAAAAAAGAGCCGGCGCCATTGCCACTGCCATTATCAAAGCAAGAGAAGAAAAAGAAATTGAAACGACGCTGGAACTGGCCGAGATCATCAAAAGCGCCTTTCCCCCGAAAGAACGCTTTGAAGGAAAGCATCCGGCCCGCCGCAGTTTCCAGGCCATTCGCATTGAGGTGAACAGGGAACTTGATATTATTCCCGGAACACTGGATCAGCTGATAAAAAGGCTGAAACCCGGCGGAAGACTTTGTGTGATCACTTTTCACTCTCTGGAAGACAGAGTAGTGAAGGAAAGCTTTAAAAAATATACAAACGGCTGTACCTGCCCCAGAGATTTTCCCGTTTGTGTATGTGGGTTTAAACCCAGCATTGAAAACGTTACCAGAAAACCCATCGTACCTTCTAAAACGGAGGAAGAGGAAAACCCCCGCAGCAGAAGTGCGAAACTGAGAATTATTGAGAAGATTTAAAACGGAGGAACGCTATGGACACCATGTATCGGAATAAGTCCCGAGAAGCCGGCAAAGAACTTTCTTCTGCCAAAAAGAAGCAGAAAAAACATGCCAGCGACGGCTTTCAGGCAAAAGTCCGTCCCAGAGAGACCCATCCGGACGCGGTGGATTCCAAAAAGCGTATCTCCCGGAATTTGAATAAACTGAACCGTAGCCTTGTAGAGCATCCCAGCGCAAAAGCCAAAGAAGAGGGAATGGTAGCAAGCGAAGACCGTGGCGCAAAGGTTGTAACCCGCGTTTCCACCATTTCCACCCCCATCCCCGTGGCGCTGATCTTTTATCTTGCGGTATTTCTCGTTGTATTTATGTACTTCCTCTTCCTGGACGTTCAGGTAGAAGAGTATTCTCACTCCATTGACGTAATGGAATCCCGCGTGGCGGAACTGAAAGAAGAAGCCACCCGTCTGGAACTTCAGATGGAGAGCAAATTCGATCTGGGTGAAGTAGAACGCATCGCCACCCAGGAATACGGTATGGTAGTATCCTCCTCTCTTTCCAAAAAGTACGTTTCCGTCGCCACCGGCGAGGACGTTTGGGAGGAAACCGAGCAGGAGAAAGAGCCCGGTTTTGTGGAGAAATTCATCTCCGGTTTGAAGCTTGTTTTCGGCGATAACAAGGAATAAGAAAAACGTTTGCTGAATAAGTATACAAAAAGAGGTGTATGGTCAATTTTGAGTAAAGGAATTCCTTTACTCTTTTTGACAATTTAGACATAAGTGATTTGATAGAATCGTATCCCGAAGGAGTAAAAATGCTGGAGAATTTGCAAACAGGACGCTTAAAACTGAATAGAAATTGCAACTGGATCTTCTTTGCTTTTATCGTCTTTGCCCTGGTTCTTTTCGGCAGACTTTTTTACCTTCAGATCTCTAGCTTTGACCGCTACCAGTCTGATACCGTAAATCAGTATACCAAGGAAACGGTTATTGAGGCAAAGCGCGGCACCATCTACGACCGCAATATGAAGGTTTTGGCTATCAGCACTCCGGTAGAGAGAGTATTTATCTCTCCCAATACCATCCCGGATATGACGGTATCCGGATACGTAGAATCCATCGTAGAAAAGATCCGCGATCCCGAAGAGCAAAAAGAGGAGAGGACCCATCTGCTTTCTCTTTTTGAAAATCCCGGCCTTACGGTAAAAGAAGATATTGCAAACTTTCTTTCCGCCAGTCTTGGGGTTTCCAAGGAAATGATCCTGGAAAAAGCCGCCAAGGAAAAGAGAGCGGATGAAACCATTAAAAAACAGGTAGAACTGGAACTGACAAGCGAAATCAAAAAAGTAGTTGCCGATAAGCACTACGGCGCCTTTATCCATTTTGCCGAGCAGTCCAAACGCTATTACCCTTACGCATCACTTGCCAGCCACGTGATCGGCTTTACCGGAACAGACGGCTACGGCCTTTCCGGTGTAGAAGCTTATTACAACACCCTTTTATCCGGTGAAAACGGTAAGATCATTTCCGCTAAAGACGGTCTCGGCAACGATATGAGCACCAAGTACGAAAGCTATATCGACGCCGTTGACGGCTCGGATATTATGCTGACTATCGACTGGACCTGCCAGAGCATTCTGGAAAAGTACCTGGAAGAAGCGCATCAGGACTCCCAGGCCAGAAACCGAGTTTGCGGAATCATTATGGATGTCAATACCGGTGAAATTTTAGGTATGGCAACCAAGCCCGACTTTAACTTAAACGATCCCTATACTCTGGATACCATTTCCCAAGCGCTTGCGGATGCCTTTGAAGGCACGGAAGAAGAGAAGACCAAGTACAAAGTAGATCTTCTCAATGAACTTTGGAAAAATAAGAGTGTAACCGAGCTTTACGAGCCCGGCTCCACCTTCAAGATCATTACCTCTGCGATGGTAATGGAGGAAAATCTCGTAACTGCAACGGAAAACTTCCATTGCACCGGTTACATCAGAATTCCCGGACTTAGCCAGCCCATTCACTGCCACAAGAGATCCGGCCACGGAAATCTGACCTTTGAAGGCGCTCTGGGCTTTTCCTGCAACCCCTTCTTCGTAGTGATGAGCCAGCGTCTTGGAAAAGACCTGTTTTATAAGTACTACAAAGCCTTTGGTTATAACGAAACCACCGAGGTGGATATCTACGGTGAAGCAAAGAACCTGTTCTTTAACCTGGATTCCTATTCCAGTGTGGACGCCGCTTGCGCCGCCTTCGGTCAGAACTTTAAAGTAACCCCCATTTCTCACCTTCGTGCCATTTGCGCCGTAGCCAACGGCGGAAACCTGGTTACCCCTCACGTATTAAAGGCAAGTCTGGACGAAGAGGGTAATATCGTAGAAAACTTCTCCACCGAGGTAAAACGCCAGGTGGTATCCAAAGAAAACTGCCAGGTCCTCTGGGACTATCTCTACCGAAGCGTAGAAGATGAAGGCGGTAACCGAAATGCAAAAGTTCCCGGCTATAAAGTAGCGGCTAAAACCGGTACTTCCACCAAGACCGAGAAGAGCCAGGGCGAAGAAAAGTTCTACGTGGCATCCTGCGTTGCATTTGCGCCTGCTGATCAGCCGGAAATTGCCGTTGTTGTTATCGTAGACGAACCGGTAGGAAACTATTACGGCTCTCTGGTCTCTGCTCCTTACGTTGCAAAGATCATGCAAGAGGTCCTGCCTTATCTTGGCGTAGAACCGGAGTATTCCGAAGAAGATCTATCTGCCCTTGGCAGTGTTATTGCAGATTATCAGGGCAAGAGCCTGACTTCTGCATCCAATTCTCTCCAGTCCCTTTCTCTTACCGTTGAGGTAGTAGGAAACGGAAGCCACGTGGTAGCCCAGTCACCCATTGCCGGCACTACCCTTACCAAGGGATCTAAAGTGATCCTTTATACCGAGGAAGGACTAAACAATCCTACCGTTTCGGTACCTAACGTGGTAGGCCTTTCCGCCGCCGCCGCAAACAGAGCCATTCTCAATGCGGGACTGAATATTGAAATTGCTACCGGTACGATGGAAAGCGTTTCCGGCGCCCTTGCCAGCAAGCAGAGCATCCCGGCAGGGGAAATGGTTCTTCCTGGAACCGTTATCACAGTAGACTTCCGTCATTACAGCGGAGCAACAGACTAATTTTTTCTAGGAGGTATGATATGAAGCTTCAAACATTGCTTTCTGACATCCCGGTAAAAGCCTGGGGGGCAGATCCGGAACTTGATATTCAGTTCGTATCCTCCGACAGTAGAAAAATCGAAAAGAATTCCGCTTTCGTCTGTCTGAAAGGCTTAAGCGTAGACGGCAGTGCCTGGATCCCTTCCGCCGCAGAAAAAGGCGCAGTTCTAGCTATCTGCCAGGAAAAACCGGAGTATGATATTCCTTATATCCTGGTAGAGGATACCCGAGAAGTCCTTCCCAGAATCCTTTCTAACTTCTATTCCCACCCCGAAAGAAGTTTTAAGAGAATTATCGGTATTACCGGTACCAACGGAAAGACCACAACCTCCTTTATGATGAAGGCTATCTTCGATAAGGCAGGCTGTAAGACGGGTCTGATCGGCACCACCAAATACCTGGTTTTGGATGAAGAATTTAAGGTAGATTCTTCTGCCGCCTTTCTCACTACGCCCGATCCGGAACTTTTATTCCGCTTGTTTGCCGCAATGCGGGATAAAGGGGTTGATACGGTGATTATGGAAGCTTCCAGTCATGCCCTGGCGCTGAAAAAGCTGACCGGCGTTCCTTTTACCTTGGGTGTGTTTACCAATCTCACCCAGGATCATATTGATTTCCATAAAACCATGGACGAGTACCTGGAGGCGAAAAAAGGACTTTTCCGCGTAGCAAAGAAAGCCATTTTGAACCTGGATGACCCGGCTTTCTCCAAACTTACCGATGGAATTTCAGCCCCTATCGTTACGTATTCCGCAAAAGAAAATGCTACTTACCGCTGTGAGAACGTTTTATCTCACGATGACCGCGGAATTCAGTACGTATGCAAAGAAGAGGGAAGTGAAGCGGTAGTAAAAACGCCCATCCCCGGCTTCTTTACCGTTTATAATTCCCTGGCCGCCATTTCCGCCGCCAGAGTTGAGGGAATCGCTTGGGAGGATATTTTATCCGCTCTTTCTAACCTTTCCGGTGTAAAGGGTAGAATTGAACGTATTCCCACCGACACTCCCTATTCCGTATTTATTGATTTTGCTCATACTCCCGATGCCTTGGAAAATATTCTTTCCACCCTTCGCAGTTTTACCAAGGGAAGACTTATTACCCTCTTTGGATGCGGCGGTGACCGAGATAAAACAAAGCGTCCCATTATGGGAAGAATCGCTTCTGAAATGAGTGATTTTGTGATTGTTACCTCGGATAACTGTCGAAGCGAAAAGAAGGAAGATATTATTTCAGATATCGTAAAGGGGATTCCCGCTTCCTTTTCCGATTTTGTAGCCATTACCGATCGGACCGAAGCGATTTACTACGCTCTTGACAATGCAAAAGAGGGCGACGTGATTCTTCTTGCCGGCAAAGGCCATGAAGAATATGAAATCGATCAAACAGGAAAACACGACTATTCAGAGAAGAAAATCGTTCTTGAATATATCGGAGAAAAAAAGATATGATGACATTAACACTTTCTGAAATTGCGCTTGCCGTAGGTGGCGAGGTTTTCGGCAACAGTGAAAAGATCGTTTGCGGTATTTCTACCGATTCCAGAAAAATTTCCCCGGAAGAAGTGTTTGTTGCTCTGCGCGGCGAACGGTTCGACGGTCACGACTTTATTTCCGGTCTTTGGGGCAAGTGTGCCGCTGTGATTACCGAGGAGCCCGCTCCCGGTTTTGACGGTGTTTTGGTACCCGATACCTTGAAGGCGCTGGGCGCACTTTCTGCCTATTGGAAGAGAAAAGTATCTCCCAAATTTACCGTTGGTATTACCGGATCCGTTGGTAAAACAACCTCTAAAGATATGATCGCTTCGGTACTGAAGGAGAAATATAAGACCCATCTGACCGAAGGCAATTTCAATAACCATATCGGCGTTCCCGTAACCCTCATTCGCATTGAAAAGGGAACGGAAGCGGTGGTTTGCGAAATGGGTATGAATGCAAAAGGGGAGATCGAGTACTTAACCGGTCTTGTACGCCCCAATCTTGCCGTCATTACCAATATCGGCACCTCTCACATTGAAAATCTAGGCTCCCGTGAAGGTATTCTGGAAGCAAAACTGGAGATCCTTTCCGGTATGGAAAAGGGAAGTACCCTTATTTTAGACGGTGATGAGCCCTTGTTCCGCACGGAAAAGATCCAGAAGATCCTCTCGGATTATAAGGTGGTTTACGTTGGCTTTGATGCCGGCTGCGACGTTTATCCCATGGATATTTATAAAGGAGCAGATTATCTGTCCTTTGATGTGATTTCCGAAAAAGAGGATTTTCGCGTAAAGGTGCCCGCTATCGGCGATCACTTTATTAAAAACAGTCTTTTTGCCGCAAGCGTCGGTCTTTGCTGCGGTCTTGACAGTTCTGCTATCCAGGCCGGAATACTTGGCTATTCTCCCTCCGGTCTTCGTCAGAAGATCTATGAGAAGGACGGCGTTCGCGTCATTGCCGACTGCTATAATGCTTCTCCCGAATCCATGGACGCTTCTCTGAAGGTGCTGGGCGAAAGCAAAGGCAGAAAGATCGCCGTGCTTGGCGATATGCTGGAATTGGGTGACCTTGCCCAGACGGCCCATAAAAAGGTTGGCGAAACCGCAAAGGCTGTTGGTACTGACCTTCTCTTTACTTACGGAAAAGTCAGCTACCATATTATGCTTGGCGCACTGGAAAGCGGAATGGAAAAAGAAAACGCATTCAATTCCATTGACGCCCAGGGCCTTGCCAAAATGCTAAAAGAAACTTTAAAACCCGGCGACACCGTGCTCTTTAAAGCCAGTCGCAAAATGAAATTGGAAGAAATTATTGCCCTTAGCGGCTTATCGGAATAGGAAAATATGATGAACTTTTGGATTTTGATCGGCTCTTTTTTGCTGTCGCTTGTTGCAACGTTTTTGTTTGAAAAGAAATTTATCCCGTACCTAATGAGAATCAAAATGGGACAGACCATTTTGGAGATCGGCCCCCGTTGGCATAAATCCAAAGAGGGAACTCCTACCATGGGCGGTCTGTTCTTCATTGCCGGTACCTTAATTTCTCTTTTGTTCTTCGGAACGCCCCTTCTTATGAAAACCGGTGATATGAGCCTTGTCAAAGTCTTTGTGATGATGCTCCTTTTCGGGGCTGTAGGCTTTATCGACGACTTTGTAAAGTTTGTCAAAAAGCAGAATAAAGGCCTTACTGCCATACAAAAACTAGTTTTCCAGTTTGCCATTGCGGCTTTGTTCCTTCTTTCCATGAAGGATTCTCTTTCCACCGCTCTTACTCTGCCTTTTCTTGATAAACCCTTGGAACTTGGTATTCTTTACTGGGCTTTTGCCATTATTTTCATTGTTCTTGTGGTAAACGCGGTCAATCTTACGGACGGCATCGACGGTCTTGCCGGCAGTGTAACGCTGGTTGCCTTCGTATTCTTCCTTTGCATCGGCTTTTTGAAAAATCATTCTGAATTCATTCTTTTGTCTTCCGCTCTTTGCGGCGGTCTTGTAGGTTTTCTCATCTACAATTTCTATCCCGCCAGAATTTTTATGGGCGATACCGGTTCTCTGTTTCTTGGCGGTGCAGTAGCCGGCGCGGCCTTTTGGCTTAATATGCCCCTTTTGATCGTTTTTGTTGGCTTCGTTTATCTTTTTGAAGCCTTAAGCGTAGTTCTTCAGGTCGGCTCTTTTAAACTTACCGGTAAACGAATCTTCCGTATGGCTCCCTTTCATCATCATTTGGAAATGGGTGGCTGGCGAGAGCCCAAGATCGTAGCGGTATCCAGCCTTTTG
The DNA here is from genome assembly GCA_045590715.1 of Eubacteriales bacterium. Taxonomy (GTDB): domain Bacteria; phylum Bacillota; class Clostridia; order Oscillospirales; family SIG627; genus RGIG5579. The sequence continues at coordinate 8,321 of JAZNRO010000011.1, forward strand.
ACCGCATTGTTTTCTATTATCGCATACTTTAGTTTTTTCTAATTTCATTTTTCATTTCGGAAGGAGAGGCTTATGGCAAAACAAGAAACTTTCAAATACAAAAAAACACACGCCCCTGCTTCCGCAAAGAAGAGTGTCAGCTTACTTCCTAAGCGAAAGGGCCCGGGCCTTCAAAGACTTCGCTCCGGTATCGACTGGCCCTTTGCGATTTTGGTACTGATCCTTTTGGCTATTGGTACCATTTTCGTTTTTTCTTCCAGTTACGTTTACGCAAAGTACAATTATAACAACAGCTTCTTCTTTATCAGAAAGCAGATCGTTTTCGTAGGCGTTTCTCTGGTATTTTTGTTTTTAACCGTTCGTTTTGCGGATTATCTGTGGCTGAAACGCTTTGCACTTCCTATTTTTTTGGCTTCCTACGCGCTTTTATGGGCGGTATTCTTCTTCGGTGCCGATGCCAACGGTGCCAGACGCTGGATCTATATCGGTTCTTTTAGTGTACAGCCCTCGGAGATCGTAAAATTCTCCGTTATTCTTTTGATATCATCCTACGTCGTGTGGCTTGATTCAAAGGGCAGAGATCTGATCCGTACTTTTAAATACGGCATTTTGCCTTTCGGTATTCTGGCCGTTATCGTGGCAATTCCTTTGATTCTTCAGCCGCACCTTTCCGCTACCATTATTATTATGGGTCTGATTTTTTCCATGATGTTTTTAAGCGGAACGAAACCCAGCATTTTGTGGTCTTGTGCCGGTGTTGCCGCACTGCTTCTTCTTATCATCGTTTTGGGTACCAGTCACGGTCAGGCGCGAATTGACGCTTGGCTCCATCCGGAAAACGATATTCAGAATAGCGGTTGGCAGCCCCTTCAGAGTCTTTACGCCATTGGCTCCGGCGGTCTTTGGGGCGTGGGCCTTGGCGCTTCCAAGCAAAAGCATCTTTATCTCCCCGAACCGCAGAACGACTATATTTTTGCCATTGTATGCGAAGAAATGGGATTTGTATTTGCCCTTGCCGTTATCATTCTTTTCCTTCTTCTCATTTGGCGCGGTTTTTACATTGCAAAAAATGCACCTTCCAAGTTTTCCTCACTTCTGGTAATGGGTATCATTACACAGATCGGAATCCAGGTGTTTTTAAATATCGGCGTCGTGACCGGCACCTTGCCCAGTACCGGCGTATCCCTACCGTTCTTTAGCTACGGTGGATCGTCCCTGATGATCTTTATGGCGGAAATGGGTGTAGTATTAAACGTATCAAAATACTCTTATACAGAAAAATCATAATAATCGGAGGCACAGTTTGAGAGTTGTTTTCAGTGGCGGCGGAACCGCCGGACATATTAACCCTGCAATTTCGATTGCAAAAAAAGTATTGGAAAAAGCACCGGGAAGCCAGATCCTTTTTGTGGGAACTCCCACCGGTATGGAAAATCGCCTGGTGGCAAAAGAGGGCTTTCCCATTCGCCACGTTGAGGTAAAAGGATTTAAGAGAAAGTTGACCGCAGAAAATTTAAAGGCGGCCTATCTTGCCTTTACCAGCATTGCAAAGGCCAAAAAGATCCTGAAGGAATTTCGTCCTGATCTTGTCATCGGTACCGGTGGCTACGTATCCTGGCCCGTGCTTTGCGCCGCATCCAAAATGAAGATTCCCACTCTCATCCACGAGCAGAATGCTTATCCCGGTCTTACCACCAGAAAGCTTTCCGCCCTGGTAGACAGAGTGTGCATTTCTTTCGATGAATCCAGAAAGCATTTTACCTGCGATCAGAAAAAGATCGTTTTAAGTGGAAATCCTACCAGTCCTGAACTGGAAACCATCTCCCGCAGTAAAGCGAGAAGTAAGGTGGGTGTCAGCGCACCGTTTCTTCTTTCCTACGGCGGTAGCCTTCGCGCCCGCGCCATCAATGAATGTATGTTCCAGGTGGCAAAGGACTATTCTGCGAAAAAGCCCATCTTCCATACCCACGCC
>JAZNRO010000012.1:0-3977 GCA_045590715.1 Eubacteriales bacterium
AAGAGAGAAAAAGGTGGATCCGGAGAAGATCGTGACCCCAAGGGAGCCTTTATCCCTCATCCCGTCCCGCCTTCCCCTAAAGCCTGCTTTTCGCATTGGTGCCGGTGCCCTGGGACACAAGAAATTCCGCCTTGTGATGACCATTTTTCTATCCCTTGTGGCCTTCGGTCTTTTCGGCCTTGCGGATACCTTCGGCGCCTATGACCATATTACGACCTGCATCCGATCCATTCAGGATTCTAATATTTCCTACGCCTCCGTACAAAGGCAGGAAAAGTTTTCCTACGGGGGAGAAGAGAAAGACAAATACTACTTTACCGACGGCGGTAATTTAAAGCCGGAGGAAATCGGTCAGATCGGAGAGAAGACCGGAGTAGCCATGCAGGGAATCGTATCTCCCTACGGTCAGAATTTAGAATTTACCCATCTTTACGATGATAAGGCCCAGTTTACCAAATCAGAGTTTCATATCTATCCTTACTCCTTTAACGGCTTTGCCGCCGCAGAAGAGAAAGTTTTAAAGGAAATGGATATGCCCCTGCTTGCCGGCAGAATGCCTCAAGGGGAGGGGAACGAGATCGCCATCACCTCTTATATCTTTGAAACCTTCCGCATCGGCGGTTTCCGTTCGGGAGGAGATCGGTTTGATAAGATCCTCACTTACGAAGATATGCTGGGAAGGAAAATGGATCTTGCCGGTGAAGAATATACGGTGGTAGGCGTTTTAGGCTCCGGCTTTGATCTGGAAAGATACCGCTCTTTGACGGAAGAAAAGAAGGGTGATTCCACCGCAGATCTGATCTTAGATTACGCTTTAAGCCAGGAGCTTTACGGAATCCGCCAGTATTCTCTTTGCCAGGTGGCCTTTGTGAGCCGGGAAAATTTAGACCGTATTTTATCGGAGCAGTCCGTCTTCCGCCCCGCCCGTGACGGACACTTTAGCGTAGAGTGGCAAGGGGAAAATAAGGATGAATATTTCGGCCTTTGGGCAGAATATTTCGGAACGCTGGAAGACGCCAAAGAGGACCGTATTCTTTGGGTAGAGGGCGAAAAGGAAACCCTAAAGGATAATGAAGTCATCATTTCCATCGATACCTTGGTATCCAATCTTCCCATTTCCCTTTCCCCGGAAGCCTGGGGCGAAAAGGGGATTGAGGCGGATCGGCTTACGGCAGAGGATCTGGATGCTTTGATCGACGCCGTAAAAGATCTTCCCGATCTTACTATTTTGAGCCATAGCTATCATGACTATGAAAATACGCACAAAGAGATCAAGGACGGAAAGGCGGTAGGCATTCTCCTTTCTGCAAAACAGGGAAAACTTCCCGGTCAGGTGATCCTGGCAAGCGAGGATGTTTTGCGCCACGTAATTCGGCAGGACGACGGCATTTATTCCTACGCCGTAGGCAAAATGCCCGAAGATCCTGCTTCCCTTCGAAAACTTGTAACTCTTTGCTATGATGAATCGGGGGACGTGCGATATACCCTTCAGAATTCCGTCTGCTTTGAACTGGATGGCATCCACGAAATTCTTGTGGTTTTGGCGGACGTATTCTTATACGTAGGCATCGGATTTGCCTTGTTTGCTTCCCTGATGCTCTCAAACTTTATTTCCACCAGTATTATCTACAAGAAACAGCAGATCGGTATTCTTCGCGCCATCGGTGCCAGAAGCGCAGACGTATTCCGCATCTTTTTTGCGGAAAGCTTTATCATTGCTATGATCAATTTCGTCTTATCCGCTCTGGGTACCTTCAGTGTGGTTACTCTTATCAACTACTTTGTCCGCCGGGAAACGGGCATTCTCGTTACCCTGTTTTCCTTCTCCCTGCGCCAGGTGATATTGCTCTTTGCCGTCAGCCTTCTGGTGGCCTTTGTGGCAAGCTTCTTCCCGGTGAAGAAGATCGCTTCTAAAAAGCCCATTGACGCCATTCGGGGAAGGTAAGGCTTCTTGACAGATTTTTCTCGCTGTGTTACAGTGATAAAAAAGAAAAAGGAGAATTTTTTATGATTATTATCCTCGCTCTCGTACTTGTCATCGCATTCATTCTTGCCAATGCCAAGATCGTACCCCAGGCTCACGAATTTGTCATTGAGTTCCTGGGAAAATATAAGACCACCTGGTCTGCCGGTTTCCACGTAAAGATTCCTTTTCTGGAAAGAATTGCAAAGAGAGTTACCTTGAAAGAGCAGGTGCTGGACTCTCCGCCCCAGCCGGTTATTACCAAAGATAACGTTACCATGCAGATCGATACTGTGATCTACTATGCCATTTACGATGCCAAACTCTATGCCTACGGCGCCGTAAATCCCATTTCCGCCCTCTCTAACCTTGCCGCTACCACCCTTCGTAATATCGTAGGCGAATTGGAACTGGACGGCACCTTAACCTCCCGTGATACCATCAATGCAAAAATGACCGAGATTCTGGATGAAGCTACCGACAAATGGGGCATTAAGGTTCACAGAGTGGAACTGAAGAATATCATTCCCCCCGCAGAAATTCAGAATGCCATGGAAAAGCAGATGAAGGCCGAACGTGACCGCCGTGAAACCATGCTCCAGGCAGAGGGACATAAGGCCGCCGCCATTACCCGTGCCGAAGGCGATAAGCAGGCAATGATCCTGGCCGCAGAAGGCGAGAGAGATGCCCGCATTGCCCGTGCCGAAGGCGAAGCCAAGGCTATTTACCTTTCCAAAAAGGCAGAGGCAGACGGTCTCCAGGCACTGAAGGAAGCCGGAGTAGACGCTTCTGTTCTGGAACTGAAAAAATATGAAGCCTTGGTTGCTATGTCCCAGGGCAAAGCCGCCAAGATCATCGTTCCTACCGATGTGGTGGAAATGACCAAAAATAACGTGCTTTTCGCTGAAACCTCCGGCCTTGGTGATACTACAAAGCCCGCGCCGGAAGAAAAGAAAGCGGCAGAGAAGCCGGACCCTTGCTGTGATTAAAGTAAAAAAAGAAAAGCAGTTCTTCTGAACTGCTTTTCTTTTTTATATTTCTTTTTTCTCAAAGCTTGTTACTATATCTCCCAAATAATCCGCTTTCCCGTATTCTACAAGGGTCAAAACGCCCTTTTCAAAGCGCATATGGGTGGTGGAGGCGTTGGGCGCCCAGGGCACCAGATTCCACTCTTCTTTTTTCTTTCCCTGACAGAAAGCAGAAAGCAGACGAACAGGGGTCGCGTGGGTGAAAATAAAGACGCGCTTCCCATCGTTTTCCTTGGCGATCTGAAGGGAAACTTTTTTGATGCGCTCCATCAGCTCCTCTACACTTTCACCGCCCCGGGGCCGTGCATTGTAAAAGGTATTGATCCAGGCGGAAAAGTTCTCCGGATCGAGCAGGGGCAGTTTATTAAAATCTGCGTTTTCCCATTCTCCTGCGAAAATTTCTCTTAAATTTTCGTTTTTGATGATAGGAAGCCCTACTTTTCTTGCGGTGGGAAGCCCCGTTTCATAGGCTCTTTTTAAGTCGCTGGAATAGATGATATCCGGTTTTAAGTTCGTTAAATATTCCGAGGCCTTTTCAGCCTGGGCTTTTCCAAGGTCTGTCAGCCCCAGATCCGTGTGCCCCAAAAAGGCGTGATTTAAATTTCCCACAGACTGACCGTGGCGAATGAAAAAAAGTTCGGTAGCCATAGCACCCTCCTTTTACTGTACTTTATATTTTAGCAAAAGAAAAGAGAAATCGCAAGTTTTTTAAAAGCACTTGGATATTTTTTTCATTTTTTCAAAGCAAGGTGAAAGTAAAACAAAAAAAGAGGTGGATTTCCACCTCTTTTTTGTTTTATTTATTTGCATTTTCCCGGAAATTTAAAATGCGAAGAAGAGCCGGGCTGATGATAATATTGGTGAGAAGCTCGAAAACGAAATTCAGTCCTACGAAGAATACCATCAGATACGCCCATACGGAAATACCTTCTGCAGAAGCAAAGCTCTTTACCGTATCCATAAAGAAGGTCAGACATCCCAAAAGG
>JAZNRO010000013.1:0-2879 GCA_045590715.1 Eubacteriales bacterium
CATCAGATAATCCATGGCCTCAAGGTACCCCAAAAGTCCCTTGCCGGTAATGGTTTTCACGCAGGCCGAGCGGATATAGCTTACCTGTCTGAAATCTTCCCTTTCCGAAAGTTTAGAAATATGCACCTCTACCGTGGGAATGCCCACAGACTTTACCGCATCCAAAAGAGCGATGCTGGTGTGAGTATAAGCGGCAGGGTTAATGACAATACCGTCAAAGCCGTCAAGACAGTTCTGAATGGCGTCCACCAGGTCGCCCTCGTGATTGGACTGCATGATCTCAACTAGTATCCCCTTTTCTTCGGCGTGACGGAAAATTTTATCGCAAAGATCCTGATACGTTTCTTTTCCGTAATGCTCCGGCTCTCTTTTTCCCAGTAAATTGAGATTGGGGCCGTTTATTACCATCAGTTTCATTTTAATACCTTTAATATCTTTTCTAAATTTTCTTTTTTATCGCGGGTAATATCAATCACCCGATCCGCGCTTTTTTTGTAAATATCGTATCTTTCAAAATAAAGTTTGGTCAGCGCTTCTTTTGTCTGGGATAAGGGTCTGTCCTCCGTTGCAACAAGGGTTTCAAGAGGGGCATCGAGAAAAAGTAACCTGCCGTTTTGAGATAGTCTTTTTACGTTTTCCTCTCTTAAAACAGCCCCGCCGCCGGTAGCCATCACAAGACCGGTCTCCATAGATAGCCGTGCGATAACCTTTTCTTCCCGATGGCGGAAGGCTTTTTCTCCCTCTTTTTTAAAGATCTCCGGAATGGTCATTCCCGCTTCCTTTACGATCTCTTCGTCACTGTCTACAAAAGTCTTGCCCAGTTTTTCTGACAGAGCCTTTCCCAAGGTGCTTTTTCCGCAGCCGGGCATCCCGATAAGAACCAGGTTTTCCTTTTCCCTTTTAATATCTTCAAAAAGAGAAGGAATAAGGGGCAAAAGGTCCTCTCTTCCGGTAAAAATCTGGGCGGCGTATACCGCCTGGGCAATGAGCATATAAAGTCCGCCGGCACAAGGGATCCCCCTCTTTTCCGCTTCCAGTAAAAGGCGGGTCTTCAAGGGATTATAGATCACGTCCACCACCCCTAAAAGGCGGGGGAAACAGGATAGATCCACGGGACAGCCATCCGTATCCGGGTACATACCGCAAGGCGTGGTATTCACCAAAAGATCCGCATCCCCATGGTTTTTTTCTGCTTCAGCATAAGTGATACAGCCCTCTTTTTCCCCGCGGCTTACCCGATAAATTTCTCTTGCTCCCAGGCTCTGAAGCAGAGCCAGAGCCGTAAGAGAAGTTCCCCCGGAGCCCAGGATCAGGGCCTTTTTCCCTTCTGCCGAAATGCCGGAATGGGTAAAAAGACTTTCAAGTCCCAAAAAGTCCGTATTAAAGCCGTAAAGCTTTCCTTCCCGGTTTACCACGGTATTCACCGCACCGCACTTCCGGGCTTCCGGGGAAAGAAAATCCAGATACGGGATCACGTCTCTTTTATAAGGAATGGTCACGTTGATCCCGTCAAAATCTCTTTTCTCCATATAACGGGAAAATTCTTCCCGGGAAAGAGGATTTAACGTGTAATCGTAGAGCCCAATTTCAGAATGGATCCGGGAAGAAAAACTGTGGGAAAGCTTTTCCCCGATCAATGCGCATTTCATTTCTTTTCTCCCAAAAAGTCCGTGCCAAAGCGAGAAAGAAGGGCGTCGGCAAGGGTCAGTGCCGTCATGGCATCCTGGACGATTCTTGCCCGATGCACGACGCAGGGATCGTGTCTGCCGCCGGCAGTAAGGGTACATTCCGCCCTTTCTTCAAAGGACACCGTCTTTTGCTCTTTTGCAATGGTGGGAGTGGGTTTTACCACCGTGCGGAACAAAATGGGTGCGCCGCAGGAGATCCCGCCTAAAATACCGCCGTTGTGGCAGGTATCAAGGGTAATTTTACCGTCTTTTGAAATGGAATAGGGATCGTTTGCTTCGCTTCCCTTTAAAGTGGCAAAGCCAAAGCCTTCGCCGAATTCAACGCCTTTTACAGCGGGAATGGAAAAGAGTGCGTGAGAAAGAGTACTTTCCAGACTGTCAAAATAAGGCTCTCCTACTCCGCCGGGAAATCCCAAAACCAAGGTTTCCAAAATCCCGCCTACGCTATCCCCTTCTTTTTTGGCAGAAAGAATGGCATCCTGCATCTTTTCTCCCATTTTTTCGGAAAGGGTGGGAAATTCTTTTCCATAAAGGGATAAAATCTCATTTTCATCGCAAGTAAAACCGTCGTCCGTAATACCGGCAATATTCATAATATGGGTACCGATAAAAATGCCTTTTGCTTTCAAGGCCTCCAGCAAAATGGCACCGGCCGCTACAATGGGAGCGGTCAGTCTGCCGGAAAAATGTCCGCCGCCGCGCTGGTCCTGATAGCCGTGGTATTTCAGATGAGCGGTCAGATCCGCGTGACCGGGACGAAGGGGCATTTTTTCATAATCCCCGCTTCTGGTATCGGAATTGGGAATGAGAATACAAAGGGGCGTTCCGGTGCTTTTCCCGTCTTTTACCCCGCTTACGATGCGAAAGGCATCCTTCTCCTGCCTTTTCGTACTGATATTCCCCTTGGGACGGCGCAGAGAAAGATATTTTGCAATTTTTTCTTCTTCCACCGGAATACCGGGGGTAAGACCGTCCAGCACACAGCCGATCTCCGGGCCGTGGCTTTCCCCAAAAAGCGTTAGGGTCAAGGCGTTTCCAAAAGTATTTTTCATATCATTCTCTCTTTCAAAAATAGGCAAAAATCCGAAAAAGCCATTTCTTCCATCCGAAAAGAACCGATCTCATCTACCAGGACGCAGTGAATGTTTTCTCCGTCCATTTTTTTATCATGGCGCATATATGCAAGGACCT
>JAZNRO010000014.1:0-14138 GCA_045590715.1 Eubacteriales bacterium
CTGTGCTACCTGCTTTTCTTCAATGGCAGTAATAAAAGCTTCGGAAAAATCAAAGTTTAAGATGTTTACGTCCGTTACGTAAAGACCGGTTTCATTGAGCTTTTCATTAAGCCCGGAAACAAGGCCGTCGGAAATAATGGCACGGTTGGTTACGCTCTCTTCCGCCGTATACTGGCTGGTAATAGCCTTCAATACTTCATTTACCGCGGGGGTCACCAGTACGCTTTCATAGCTTCTGCCGATATTCTTATAAAGGCTGAAGCTCTTCGCCGCGTCTACTCGGTAGTTGATGGCAAGGGTAGTGGAAACGGTCTGCAGGTCCTTGGAAAAGGCCTCGGTCTCCACTTCCAGTTTGGTAATACGGTTGTCGATCTGTACCACTTCCTGAACAAAGGGCGCCTTTACGTGGAAACCTTCCTGAAGAACGCCTTCATCTACTTTTCCCAAAGTCAGTACCACGCCGGTATGACCTGCGTTTACGATCACAAAGCTATTTGCCAGGATAAATCCTGCGATCAAAAGGGCAAATACCGCTACTACGATCCACGCGCTTTTTTTCTTAATCTGATTCATTTTTTCTTCTCCTTTTCTTTATGGATTTACTACGTTTTGAGGTTTTCCCTCTAAATAGGCAATTAAATTTTCCCGCAAAATATTAATAAGTCTTTGTCTTGTTTCCTTGGGCGCCCAGGCTACGTGGGGCGTAAGGATGCAGTTTTTCGCAGAAAGCAGCGGGCAGTCTTCGCTTTGGGGCTCGGTGGTCAAAACGTCCCCGGCAAATCCGGCAATGACCCCTTCCTCCAAGGCTTCCTTTAGCGCCATCTCATCAATGAGTCCACCGCGGGCGGTGTTAATGAGATAAGCAGTCTTTTTCATTTTTCTCAAAGTTTCATCGGAGATCATTTTTTCCGTTTCTTTGGACAGGGGAAGGTGCAGAGAAACGAAATCGGAGCGGGAGAGAAGTTCATCAAGCGAAACGTATTCTCTGTCCGTATCCTTTTTTCTTCTGGTGTGATAGATCACCTTCATACCGAAGGCTTCGCCCACCTTCGCTACCTTTTCTCCGATACTGCCCATTCCCACAAGACCCAGGGTCTTGCCCTGAAGCTCCGTTAAGGGATAAGGGTAGTAGCAAAAGCTCTTGGCTCTTGTCCAGTCTCCCCGAGCCGTGGATGCGGCGTAGTCAATGAGGCTGGAGGCAAACTGGAGAATATAGGAAAAGGTCATCTGGCACACCGCATCCGCCGAATAATCAGGGATATTGGTTACCGTAACACCTCTTTCCTTGGCCGCCGCAATATCAATATTATTATACCCGGTGGCGGTAATGCCGATATATTTTAAATTCGGGCAGGCGTCCAGAAGTTTTTTGTCCACCGTGATCTTACTTAAAAAGATCCCTTCGCTGTCGCCGATAATGGAAGGCAATTCCTCGTCTTTGGGCTTTCCGTAATAGGAAATGTCCGCGATCTTCTCAATACTCTTAAAATCAAGATCCGTACCGCAAACGCTTTCCCATTCAAAGGCACATATTTTCATTTTCTCACCTCTTTTTCCCATTCTATCACAAAGGAAAAATTCCTTCAATATTTTCTTCATTTTTTCAGAAAGAATCACTCTTTTTTTAGTTCGTTTTGTTTGAAAACATTGACAATTTTCTACAAAAATAGTATACTATTTGATGTGGAAGCCCACCGTCGATGTCGAACTTCATCATCTTCATAGACGGTTGATGGTTAAAAAGGATGGTTGCCTGTCATCCCGCGAGTGCGGAATGGAGGCGTGTATATAGCCCTCGCGGGAATTTTTCCGAAGGGAGGCGAGTACATTGAACTTTTCTGATGTTGGAAATTTATGTAGCATCTTTGGTCTAATATTTGCGATTTTCGTGTTTATTATATCTAAAAAAGAAAAGTGAGCCGCCTGCTGCAACAGATGGCTCACTAAGTTTTGGGATTAATCCCAGTCTTTAGAGTTCTTATTGTGGCAACCTCTTGGGTTTCCACACCTTTATTTTATCATAGACAGTTTCGTTTGTCAATACATTATCAATACATTGTCAGCACATTTACAAAGTTGCGATTTACTATATTTACACATAAATATTACTAGCTTTATAACCACCTATCTAAAGGTGGTTATTTTATTTTATAAATTGAAGTTCCAACCCCATCATCCCTTGACATCCCTTTTATTCGGTGCTACAATAATTTTTAGAAAAAAAGAGCGAAAAAGGAAGGTTTTTCCTTCTTTTCCACCGCCTTTTCTTCCACCATTATTTTTTCAAAAATCAAAGGGAGATCATTATGAAATTTACTGCTGCAGGAGATTGCCTCTGTCAAAGAAGAGTCCCCGAAGACTACGAAGGATTTGATCAGATCCGCGACTTTATCATGCAGGGCGACGCCCGTTTCTTCAACCTGGAAACCACTGTAAACTACGAAGGCGAGTGCTACGCTTGCCAGCATTCCGGCGGTACTTACGTCAGATGCGAACCGGAAGTAGTGGAAGACGTTTTGGAATACGGCTTCAATATGACCAGCTTTAACAACAACCATACCATGGACTTTGACCGTAACGGCGTAGAGCTGACCAAAGAATACGTGGACGCCATGGACATTGTAAACGCAGGCGTAGGACTGAACCTGCACCAGGCATCCGCTCCCATGTACCTGGAAACCAAAAACGGCAGAGTTGCCCTCATCGGTGTCAACGCCCTGGATAACAACGCGCTGATGGCAGGCGAAGCCAGCCGCAGATTCCCCGGCCGTCCCGGTGTAAACGGCATCCGCCTGACCACCAAGATCGTGGTTCCCCAGAAGGCTTTTGACGTGGTAAAAGAGATCGGCGAAAAGACCCTTATCAACGGACCCAGAAACGTACACCGCGGCGAAGGCTACTACCCCTGGCCCGAAGAAGGCACCGCAGAACTGGACGAAGCAGCAACCTTCGTTCTGGGCGATGACTACGGTCTGATCACCGAAGCAAACAAAGCCGATATGAAGAGAATTACCGATGCCATTGAAGAAGCAAATCTTCAGGCAGACTACGTTTTGGTATCCATTCACGGTCACCTACTTGTAGGCAACGATAAGTACAACGTTCCCGAAGTACAGGAACAGATCTGCCGCGCCTTTATCGACGCCGGTGCAGACGCTGTTGTAGGTCACGGACCCCACCTTCTCCGCGCCATTGAAGTATACAAAGGAAAGCCCATCTTCTACTCCCTGGGCGACTTCCTCGTTCAGCTGTATCAGGTACCCGCCGCTCCCGAGGATTTCTACCGCAAATACGGTATGGACTCCAATTCTTCCGTAATTTCTCTTCTGGAAAAGAGAAGCCAGGGCTTTACCATCGGTCTGATGGAAGATCCCAAGATGAGAGAGTCCGTGATCCCCTACTGGGAAACCGACGAAAATAAAAATATCACCAAACTTGTTCTTATGCCCATCACCTGCGCCCTAGGTAAAGGCAAGCACCTGGAAGGTCTGCCCCAGCCCTCGGAAGATCTGAAATTTATGGATAAACTGGCCGAGCTCTGTAAGCCCTACGGCGTTACCGTGAAAATGGAAAACGGCGTTGGCGTTTGCACCTGGTAAAGGAAAAAATTATGGCTTATCAAATGACAAAAGACCTGGAAACGTATCTTGCCGATTCCCTTCCCGAAGTCCTTTCTCTTCTGGAAGAGATCTGCACCATTCCTTCCCCCAGCGGACAGGAAGATAAAAGAGCCCAGTTTATCAAGACTTGGCTTGAAAAAGAAGGCGCAAAAGGCGTTTATATCGACCGGGCAAAAAACGTAATTTTCCCCGTAAACTGCGAAGGAAAAGATAATATTACCGTTTTCGCCGCCCATTCCGATACGGTCTTCCCCATGGAAACGCCCCTTCCCTTTACCCGGGATGAGAAAAATCTCTATTGCCCCGGCGTAGGGGATGACGCTATGTGTCTTGTGATGATGCTATTTGTCATCCGCTATATTTTAAGAAAGGGTATCACCCCCAAAAATCCCGTCCTTTTCGTAGCAGACTCCTGCGAGGAAGGTCTGGGTAACCTGAAAGGCACCCGCGCCTTGTTTGAAGATTTTGAAGGCAGAATCGAAAGATTTTACACCTTCGACGGTCTGTACCGGGATCTGGTAAACCATTGCGTGGGCTCCCACCGCTTCATCGTAACCGCAACGGCCCAGGGCGGCCACTCCTTTGCTTCCTTCGGCAATACCAACGCCATTGCGGCCCTTTCCGCCCTTATTACGGATCTTTATACCATCAAGGTTCCGGAAAAGGAAGGCACCAAAACCACCTACAACGTGGGCACCATTGAAGGCGGTACCACCGTGAACTCCATCGCCCAAAAGGCGAAAATGCTTTGCGAATACCGTTCCGACGACGCCCAGTGTCTTGCCATTATGGAAGAAGCCTTCAAGGAAAAATTTGAGAAGGCAAAGAAGATGGAAAACGTTTCCTTTGACGTAGAGATCGTAGGCATCCGTCCCTGCGGCGCCCCCCGGGACAAAGAAGCTCTTCTTGAAATGACAAACCGGGCAAAAGAGGTTTGTGAAAAGGAAAGCGGTGTTCCCTGCACCATCAAATCCGGCTCCACCGACTGCAACATCCCCGCTTCTCTGGGCATTCCCGCCCTTTGCGTGGGCACCTTCGACGGCGGCGGAGAACACACCTTAGAAGAATGGGTGGTTACCGATTCTATCCCCAAGGGACTGAAGATCACCGCCACCATTATTCTGGACTATTTCAACGCATAACGGTTTCAACACATAAAAAAGGCATCCGCCAGGGTGCCTTTTTTCTTTTTTCCTCTCCCCCCCTTGACAAACGGTGTCTAATGAGTTAAACTATAGTTGTCGAATACATTAGACAAAAAGGAGGCTATTATGAAAACACCCAAAATTTTTGAAAGCGAATACCGTTTTTGCCTGGTTTTGTGGGAAAATGAGCCCATCTCCAGCTCCAACCTTGCAAAGCTTTGCAAGGAAAAACTGGACTGGTCCCGCACCACCACCTATACGGTTATTCGCAGACTGACTGACCGCGGTGTACTGAAAAATGAAAACTCCGTCATCTCTTCCCTTGTCAGCAAGGACCAGGTGCAGGAAGACCAGATGGACGAACTGATGGAAAAGACCTTCGAAGGCTCTCTGCCTGCTTTTATCGCAGCCTTTGCCAGAAGCCAGAAGCTAAGTAAAAAAGACCTGGAAGAACTGGAAAAACTGATCGACAAATCGGGAAAATAATATGACCGCGATTTTTCACTATATTTTAAATCTTAGCATCACCGCAAGCTTTGCGGCCCTGGCAGTACTGATCTTCCGGCTTTTTCTGAAGAAAGCCCCTCGCTACATCACCTGTCTTCTATGGTGCCTGGTAGCCATCCGTCTGCTTTTTCCCTTCTCCATCCAATCGGACTTTAGCATCATTCCCTCTCAAAAAGCAGAGATCCAGGCACAGCTTGAGGAAAATTTTGCCCACCACTCTTCCTCTGACGGCTCCTTCTGGGATCAGCTGTCTCCGGGCGAAAATAAAGAAGGAGATAAAAATGAGGAAAACGCCCTCTCTCTGGAACGAAAAGAGCCCACAAAGTCCCTTTCTACCATAGAGATCATCAGTTTCCTTTGGCTTTTCGGCGCCATCGCAATGCTTTTGGCAATGGGGATCAGTTATTTTAGACTAAAACACAAAATGGCAAGTTCCATTCCCCTTTCCCCCGGCGTACGGCAAAGCGAAAAGGCAAGTTCCCCTTTTATCCTGGGGATCTTAAAGCCGGTGATCTTTTTACCCTTCGGACTGGATGAAGAAACGGTGGCGTCCGTTCTGCTTCACGAAAGAAGCCACCTGAAGCGAGGGGATCATCTGATAAAGCCCTTTGCTTACCTGCTTTTATCCCTTCACTGGTTCAATCCCGTTTTATGGCTGTCTTACTTCTTCCTTTGCCGGGATATTGAAGCCGCCTGCGACGAAAAAGTACTAAAGACCATGGAAGCAGAAGACCGGAAAAACTACGCCCGCGCCCTTCTCAATTGCGCTACCCGCAAAACAAACGTATACGCCTGTCCCCTGGCCTTCGGGGAACTGAATGTGAAAGGAAGGATCAAAATGACATTAAGCTACAAAAAACCCGTTTTCTGGATCATCCTTCTCGCCATCCTTTTCGCCGTCCTTGCCGCCGTCACCGTTCTGACGGATCCCAAGGACAAGATCAAAGAAACCGAAACCAAAACGGAAGAAAGCCTTCCGGAAAATGAAAGCGAAACGCAAGACTCCTCTTTCATAGAAACGGTCCACTGGGACAACTTAAACCAATTTAACTTCAGTTCCGGTGTGAACGGATTCTTATTTGATTCTAACGAAAAAGCCTTTGAGCCATACAAAATCCGATACACCAGCGAAAATTGGAACGAGCCCATTTTAGCAGTGAAAAGTTTTAATCAGCTTTTTTACGTTTTGGATAACTGTACCGCAGAAAAAAAGCTGAGCGAGGAAACGAAAAGTGCCGTAAAAGCCTATTTCGATCAAAAAACCGAAGAGTTTTTAGATATCTACCCCTCTGCTACTCCCTACGACTTTTTTCAGGATCACACCCTCTTGCTGTTCTATACTCCCATCAAACTGGATAGCAGTATCAATAGAATCCATTTAAAAATCTCGGAGGAAAAGCTGAATATCTCCCTGCAGATCAGCACCGGTTACGTACTTGCCGGAGGTAAAGAAGACTATTCGGAAAACTTGGGAGAACTGCAATTTGTCTGGATCGCAAATTCCGCTTTTGAAAAATACGAAAACGGCAAGATCACTTGCACCGCAAAAAAATCCTATCAAACCGATTGGGTCTTTAGCTACAATTACGTCTGGGAAAGCGATCCCAATAAGTCCCATCACTCTATCCATCTCTCCGCCAACCGTTATTACGAGGAAAACGCTTCTTGCCGGCCCGATTTTGGGAACAAGGAATACGAAGGCTACCGCTACCGGATCGAAAACTATTTTGAGATCAAAGACGACGTTCTGATTATCCAAAGAGCGCCGGTGCCGGAAATTCTGCCGGAACAGCCCGAAAAACTGGAGTATGAAGATGCATACGTATTTACAAGAAAAGACGATGCTCTGATCTACGATGAAGAGGCTTCTCCCATTAAGATCAAAGGGATTCCAAACGGCGCTGAATTTACCGTTCCCGATCCTTTAAGCTAAAAAAATAAAAAGGCATCCGCCAGGGTGCCTTTTTTTCTTTTTTCCAAAAAGGGACAATCTTTCCTCTTGCTTTTAAAGTCCTTTTTATGGTACAATGCTGAAAAAGGAGGGAGCAAAATGCCGAAATCCCCGGGACAGAAATTAAAGATCTTGTATCTTGCCAAATTCTTTCTGGAAGAAACCGATGAAAATCATATTGCCACCATGCCCCAGATCCTTTCTTATTTAAAGCGGGCAGGCATTGAAGCAGAGCGGAAGAGCGTCTATTCCGATATGGAAGACCTGGAGCTTTTCGGCTTTGATATCGTGCGCCAGAGAGGGAAAAACTGCGGCTATTTTTTAGGCGAAAGAAAGTTTCAGCTGCCGGAAGTGCGGCTACTGGTAGACGCGGTCCAGTCCTCCCGATTTTTGACCCGGAAAAAGAGCGAAGAGCTCATTGACAAGCTCCGTTCCCTTGCCTCCCGGCACGAGGCCGGTGTTCTGGGTCACAACGTATTCGTTTCCGGCAGAGTGAAGACCATGAACGAGAGCATCTATCTCACGGTAGATACCCTGTCCCTTGCCATTGAAGAAGACAAAATGGTCCGCTTCTTCTATTACGATTGGGATATGGACGGAAACAAAGCCTTAAAACGAAATGGCCAGGCCTATACCGTTTCCCCCTACTTTCTCCTTTGGGACGATGAAAAATATTACCTGGTTGCCGTAGATGAAAAAACCGGTGAAAAACGGCATTTCAGAGTAGATAAAATGGAAAAGATCACCCTTCTTTCCGAAAAGCGCAAGGGAAAAGAATATTTTAAAGATTTTTCCCCCGCCGTTTACGAAAACAAAAGTTTCGGTATGTTCGGCGGAAAAGAAGAACGGGTCACCCTTTGGTGGTCCGAAGACCTGGCCGGCGTTTTTTACGACCGCTTCGGAAAAGAAAGTACCATCCGAAAAAGGGAAGGCGGCTTTTTGTCCTCCCACTCGGTTTTGGTAAGTCCCGTATTCTTTTCCTTTTTAATGAGCTTTGGCGATAAAGTCCGCATCACCGGGCCCGACTGGGTAAAAGATGAATTTGTAAAGCACACCAAGAGCATTTTAAGATCTTATGAAAAGGAGGAAAAAAACCTGTGAAAAAAATCCTTTCCCTTTTTCTCGCTTCCCTTTTCCTTCTTTCTCTCTTCTCTCCCCTGGCCACCGCCGCCGCAAAAGGCAAGGTCAGTATCACCGGCGGGCCCGACGAATGGAAACGGGGCTCCGCTTTCGATATCGAGGTGGAACTGAACCGAAACCCCGGTTTTTTATCCCTTCGCATCGACGTAGCCTTTGACCCCTTGGTGCTAAAGGTAATAAGGGTCACGAATATTTCCCCGCTCCCCGGTTTTCATTACGACATTGAGGATGACGGCGTCATTTTGCGATACAAAAAAGAAAGCGGCGCAAATCTTACCGCCACGGGAAAACTTGCCCGCATCCGCTTTGAGGTAAAGGAGGACGCCATTTACGGTGATTCTGCCATTTCCCCCGTCATTACCCAAAAACTTTACGACGCTATGGACAGTGCGGGAAAAGCCGTTCCTTTTGACACTTCTCCCCTCTCCTTCCACCTGGCTTGCCCCCATAAAAACCCTACTCTTACGGTTTTGACCGAAGCAAATTTTGAAGTGGAAGGCACCGCAGAGGAGACCTGTCCCGATTGCGGACTTGTCACCCCCAAGACGATCTCTCCCACCCTCTCCTCCGAAGACGGAAAAACCACAGCCACCCTTTTTACGGGAGAATATTTAAACAGCGATAAAAAGACCCTTCGCACCGAGTATCTCCACGGGGGCGAAGAGGTGGAGAAGGCCACCGGGCTGTTCTCCGATTCTCTGGTTCGCTGTTTCAAAGTGGATTTTACCAAAAACGGCGCTCCTTTTTCCCCTGCGAACAATTGTGATATTACGCTTGCCACGGATTTTGAACTGCCTGGCATTCTTGCCCTTTACGTTCTTTCCGGAGACGATGCCAGACAGCTGGAGATGAAACGGGAAGAAAATGTCCTCTCCTTCTCTTTCGTGCCGGGCACCTACGTTCTGGTCTCCCGCTCTGCCGAAGAGCCGGTGATCCCAGAGTCTACCTCCCCCCAGAAAAGCGAACTGCCGGAGAGCAGCACGAGAAGCGCCGAGGAGGAACAGAAAAGAGAAGAGATCCGGCTCATCTGCCTTGGCATTTTTGCCTTCCTTCTCTGCGGCGGCGCCGCCATTATCATTCTTCGGAAGAAGGAAACCTATTAAAGAATAAAACTTACCCAAAAGAAGGGAAAAACGACGGTTTTTCCCTTCTTTTTTGCGAATATTTACCTTGACATATACCCTCTATCTTATATATAATTAAATAGTACAGTTATGTTTATTTTTCGACAACAAATACGGTACTTTTTACAAAAATTTGCACCCCTTGTGCAAAATCAAAAAAGGAGGGCTTGCCATGGCTCATTTAAGCGATACAGCAGTCAAGAAGATCTGTGAGATCTGTGACCGCTATGCCCACGAAAGAACACCTCTGATGATGATCTTAAGTGACATCCAGAAGGAATACGGCTATATTCCCCTGGAAGTGCAGGAACTTGTTTCCGAAAAGACCGGCGTCAGCGTAGCCGAGATTTACGGTGTTGTAACCTTCTATTCCTTCTTCTCGTTAAAGCCCAAAGGAAAGTACATCATCGGTGTATGCCTTGGTACTGCCTGCTACGTAAAAGGTGCCCAGCAAGTCATTGATAAATTTTCCGAAATTCTCGGCATCGCTCCCGGCGAAACCACCGAGGACGGACTTTTCACCATTGATGCCCTGCGCTGTATCGGCGCTTGCGGTATCGCTCCCGCCGTTACCATCAACGGCAGAGTTTACCCCAAGGTAGAAGTAAAAGCAGTTCCCGGCATCATTGAAGAACTGCGTGCAGAAGGAGGTATGGAAAAGTGATTCGTTCCTTTGAAGAATTAGAAGCAAAACAGGCCCAGTGCGCAGCTTGTCTGAAAGGCAAGTTTACCGGCGAAGGCGGAAAACGCGCTATCGTTCTCTGCGGCGGTACCGGATGCCTTTCCTCCAACTCTGCCCAGATCCAGGAAAAGCTGGAGAAACTCATTGAAGAAAAAGGTCTTTCCGAAAAAGTTACCGTAAACCAGGTTGGTTGCTTCGGTTTCTGCTCCCAGGGACCTTTCGTTAAGATCTATCCCGAAGATACCCTCTACCGTCTCGTTACCTTAGAAGACGTAGATGAGATCGTGGAAAAAGACCTGGTGGGCGGCGAAGTCGTAGAAAGACTTCTCTACGTAGACCCCAATACCCAGGAAAAGATCACAAAGCAGGAAGACATCACCTTCTATAAAAAGCAGGTGAGAGTAGCCCTGCACGGCTGCGGCTCCATCAATCCCGAAAGCATTGACGAAGCCCTGGCTGCCGATGCGTTCAAGGGTCTTGCCAAAGCCCTGAAGATGGACAGAAAAGCCGTTATCGACGAAATTCTGGCTTCCGGTCTTCGTGGCCGTGGCGGCGGCGGATTCCCCACCGGTATGAAGTGGACCTTCGCCTACAACCAGCCCGACGGTGAAAAATACGTGGTTTGTAACGGTGACGAGGGTGACCCCGGCGCATTTATGGACCGTTCCATTCTGGAAGGTAACCCCCTGGCAGTCATCGAAGGTATGGCCATTGCGGCTTACGCCATCGGCGCGCAGAACGGTTACTTCTACGTTCGTGCAGAATACCCCATCGCGGTAAACCGCTTAAAACTTGCTATCAAGCAGGCAGAAGAAATGGGCCTTCTGGGTGACAACATCCTGGGCACCGTCTTCTCCTTCCGCGCTCACATCCGTCTGGGTGCCGGCGCCTTCGTATGCGGCGAGGAAACCGCACTGCTGAACTCCATCGAGGGTCAGAGAGGTATGCCCCGTCCCCGTCCTCCCTTCCCGGCAGTGAAGGGTCTGTGGGAGTGCCCCACCATTGTAAACAACGTTGAAACCTTAGCCTGCGTTCCTTACATTCTCCGCAACGGTGCAGACTCCATTACCAATTTCGGTACGGAAAAGAGCCGCGGAACGAAAGTATTCGCCCTGGGCGGCAAGGTAAATAACGTAGGCCTTGTAGAGATCCCCATGGGTACCACTCTTCGCGAGCTGATCTACGACATCGGCGGCGGAATTCCGGACGGCAAGAAATTTAAGGCCATTCAGACCGGCGGTCCTTCCGGCGGATGTCTGACCGAAAAAGATCTGGATACCCCCATTGACTTTGATAACCTGGTTGCCAAAGGCTCTATGATGGGCTCCGGCGGTGCCATCGTAATGGACGAAGACAACTGTATGGTAGACGTTGCAAAATTCTATATGGAATTCATTTGCGACGAATCCTGCGGTAAGTGTTCCCCCTGCCGTATCGGTACCAAGAGACTTCTTGAATACCTGGAAAAGATCACCGACGGCAAGGCTACGATGAAGGACCTTGAGGAACTGGAAGAACTGGCTAATACCATTAAGATCGGTTCTCTCTGCGCCCTGGGTCAGACCGCGGCTAACCCCGTTCTTTCCACCCTGGCTTCTTTCCGTGACGAATACATCGCTCACATTGAAAAGAAAGAATGTCCCGCTAAAGTTTGCAAGAACCTGATGCGCTACGTAGTAGTGGAAGATAAGTGTAAGAAGTGTTCTCTCTGCGCCAGAGTTTGTCCTGTAAATGCCATCGAAGGTAAAGTCCGTGAAACGCCCTTTGTCATCGACCAGGAGAAATGTATCAAGTGCGGTATGTGCGTATCGTCCTGTAAGTTCGGCGCCATCGTAAAGAATTAAGGAGGTTTCCATTCAATGGCTAAAATAAATTTGATTATTGAAGGGGTTTCCTACGAAGTGGAATCCGGGCTTACCATTCTGGAAGCCGCCCGCCTTTGCGGTTATGAAATCCCCACCCTTTGCGCTTTCAACCACGGTGAATGCAACCGCGGTTCCTGCCGTGTATGTCTGGTTGAGATCCAGGAAGGCAGAAAAAATGAAAAGGGCGAAGTGATGTACGGTCCCCAGCGTCTGGTAGCTTCTTGCGTATATCCCGTAAGCCCCGATATGAAAGTAGTGATCTCCTCTCCCAAGGCCACCGGCGCCAGAAGAGCTTCCGTAGAACTGCTTTTATCCAACCACTCTATGAAATGTCAGCAGTGCGAGAAGAACGATAAGTGCGAACTTCTCCACGTAGCAAATCTTACCGGCGCCAGAGAAGATATGTTCCTGGGCGCCCAGACCGAAACCACCTACGACGACGTGACCCCCTCCATCATCCGCGACACTTCCAAGTGTGTTCTCTGCGGTAGATGCGTAGCCCGCTGCGCAAATGCGCACGGCCAGGGTGTTCTCACCTTCCAGAACAGAGGCTTTAAGACCATCATCGGTCCTGCCCAGAACAGAACCTTTGACAAGAGCCCCTGTATTATGTGCGGTCAGTGTGTCAGCGTTTGTCCCACCGGCGCCCTCATGGAAAAGAGCGAGATCGCAAAAGTGGACCGCGCCATGGCAGAAGGCAAGTTTGTAGTAGTACAGACTGCTCCCGCTGTCAGAGCCGCACTGGGCGAAGAATTCGGTATGAAGATCGGCACTCCCGTTACCGGTAAAATGGTAGCCGCATTAAAGCGTCTTGGCTTTAAGCGTGTGTACGATACCAACTTTGCCGCAGACCTTACCATTATGGAAGAAGCAACCGAGCTTCTGGGACGCATCCAGAACGGCGGCAAGCTTCCCATGATCACCTCCTGCTCTCCCGGATGGGTCAACTACGCCGAGATCAACTACGGCGCACTTCTCCCCCATCTGTCCTCCTGCAAATCCCCCCACGAAATGATGGGTGCGGTGCTGAAGCACTACTGGGCAAAGGAAAACGGCTTAAATCCCGAGGATATCTTCGTGGTTTCCATTATGCCCTGCACCGCAAAGAAGTATGAAGCAGGAAGAGAAGAACTGAAGACGGAAGGCCTCTCTGACGTAGACGCAGTTCTCACCACCAGAGAACTTGGCAAACTCATCAAGAGAAGCGGTATCAACTTTACCCGTCTTCCCGATGAAGAATTCGATACGGACCTTGTAGGTCAGTACACCGGCGCAGGCGTTATCTTCGGTGTTACCGGCGGCGTTATGGAAGCGGCCGTTCGTACTGCTCACTTTGTTCTCACCGGTAAAGAGATCGAGGGCGTAAAATTCGAAGCCATCCGCGGTTTTGAAGGCATCAAGGAAGCAAGCCTTACCCTTGACGGCAAGGAACTTAACATTGCCGTAGCCCACGGTATGAAAAACGGCAAGGTGCTTTTGGATCAGATCGCAAAGGGCGAGAGCAAGTATCACTTTATCGAGATCATGGGTTGTCCCGGCGGATGCGTAAACGGCGGCGGTCAGCCTTTCGTTCGCGAGTGCTTCCTGCCCAATGAAGACTTTGACATTATTGACACCTACGTAGCAAAGCGCGCCGGTGCCCTTTACAATGAGGACGAAAAACAGCCTCTCCGTCAGTCTCACAACAATCCCCAGATCAAGGCTCTCTACGACGCCTTCCTGGAAAAACCCAATTCTCACGTGGCCCACGAGCTTCTGCATACCACCTATACGGCTCGTACCCCCTTCCCGGAGATTGAGGACTAACAAAAACAAAAAAACAAGCCGTGAATTTCACGGCTTGTTTTTTATTTTTATCAAAATAAATATCCCCCCGTATAACGGGGGGTATTTCATTTTCGGGCATAGCCCTAAACGATACTGGCCACGCACAAGTGCGTTTTTTATTGGCCTGCCAACCATGCAATTGTTATCATCTGCCCGTAAACGGGTCGTGATAAAAGCCTTCCTCCGAGAGGAAGGTGGCACACCGCTGTACCAATATACAACTTCATTTTTTCTTTGGCGGTGTGACGGAAGGAGCCTGCGCAACGTAACAGTTTGC
>JAZNRO010000015.1:0-5960 GCA_045590715.1 Eubacteriales bacterium
GCCTACGGGCCGGGCCACCGCATCTGCCATTTACCGCCTGATCAACCACAGAGTCGCAGTAAAAGGTCTTCCTACCATTATCAGTACCAATTTAAGCTATAAGGGTCTGGAAAAACAGTACGACTCCGCCGTTTTATCCCGCCTTCTGGGTGATTTCTGCGTGAAACTCTTCCAGGGCGACGATATCCGCATGGCCAAACTCAAGGGCATCTAGACTCTTGGGAGTGTTTTTGAAAAAACACCCCCAAACCCCCTAAAAACTTTTAAAATAAAAAAGAAAAGCAGGTAGAAAAATTCTATCTGCTTTTTTATATTTTATTAGAAAAAGTTTTTCTTTGCGGAAAGGGAAAAAAAGTGATGTTATCACTTTTTTGATGCTTTTCGACCGCCGATACCCGGTTTTGAACGACCAAAGGGAGGAACAAAACCACGGTATCAAGGAGTTCTACTCATCTTTCCAAAAAGAAAGGAAGTTATATGCCCTTGAGTTTGGCCATGCGGATGTCGTCGCCCTGGAAGAGTTTCACGGAGAAATCACCCAGAAGACGGGATAAAACGGCAGAGTCGTACTGTTTTTCCAGACCTTTATAGCTTAAATTGGTACTGATAATGGTAGGAAGACCTTTTACTGCGACTCTGTGGTTGATCAGGCGGTAGATGGCAGATGCGGTGGCCCGGCCCGTAGGCTCGGTACCAAGATCGTCCAGAATGAGAAGCTCTGCTTCTAAAAGTCTGCGGGTGCCGGTGGCGTCCTCTTCCGATTCAAAGCGTTCCTTTTCAAAAAGTGCTGCAACGGCGGGCGCGGATTCGTATACCACGTCGTACCCTTTTTCAATGACTTTCCCGGCAATGGCACTGGAAAGATGGGTCTTACCAAGGCCCGTTCCCCCGATAAAAAGAAGGGACGGCGAGGAAAGGGAGAAATTTTCCGCATAGCCCTGACAGTAGGTAAGGATCTCTGCCATAATATCTCTGGGAGAGTACCTTTTCCCTTCTATCACAGCCTGGGAATAGTATTTTAGATCAAAATTATCAAAACGCTGTTTTTCAAGAAGCTTTCCGATGCCGCTTTTTTTGTAAGACTCACGGACCACTTCTTTTTTTACACAAGCGCAAAGCTTTCCGTCAAAGTAGCCGGTGTCCTTACACTGACTGCAGTGGTGGTGAACCTTGGTGTAGTCGGCGGGCAGACCCATTTCGGTAAGGATCTCGCCGTAGCGGGCGGTAATTTCCTTGTGGCGCTTTTCAATTTTCTGAATTCTTTCATCAAGGCCTTCTTTGCCCTGCATACTTTCCATCAGTACTCTTGCGCCGAAGGATCTTTTTTCTTCGCCCAGCTTTTTCAGTTCCGGGTTTCTCTCTTCCACTTCGGCCGTGCGGGCGTCCGCCATATTTTCTTCATAGCGTCTGCGGGCGTGAAGCTCGGCTTCTACCTTTTCTAAAATTTCTGCTTGAAACATATTTTCTCCTTACAGATCTTTTCTTCCTTTGGAAACGGCCTGCTGGAAGAAATCGTCCAGATCGTAGCTTTTATCGGCAGTATCACCGCCGGCGGGATTTTTCAGTTTCTCCGTATCTTCCGGTTTTTCTACCCCGGCCCGGTGCCAGCTTTCCAAAATCTTGTGCATATATTTGATGGAAGGATTTTTGGCGGTATCGGCGGTCTTTTCAAAGGCAAGTTCCAAAATATCGTCCCCATAGCAGAACTTGGTGCGCCAGGCGGCGACACACTCTTCCTCGGCTTTGGTCAGTTTCCGGGTGCCAAGGCCAAAGAGAGCGCGGATCTTGTTTTCGTATTTCACGCTTTCCTTGCGGCGGACAAAGTATTCTTCTGCCTTGTCGTAAGTGTCGATGCCTTCGTCCTGGAAAACGGTCAAAAGCTTTGTGATATAGCGCAGGCTCTTTTTATCACGGGATGCGCAGTCTTCGATGACCAGCATTACAACGTCCAGGGGCATTTTCAAATAATCCAGGAAGGAATAAAGTCTGGCAAGCTCGCTCTGATTCATCACCTTTTCCAGGCGCTGCTCTGCAAAGGAAACAAGATTTTTGAAATCCGGATTTTTATCAGCAGCCGTGGCAAGGTCGGCGGAAGTATAGAAGGGCGCTTCGTCTGCATCGATCTTGGCCTTCTCCTCTTTTTTCTCTTCCGGGGCGCGGCTGGGTTTTACCGGCGCGCTCTTTTTTCCGTCCGCCTTTAAAATTCCGCATCCCCGCCAAAAGGCCAGGGCGGAAAGGGATTCTTCTCTGGAAAAGGCGCTGGAAAGATAGGACAGGATCTCCTCTTCCTCTACCCCGCCCTTCTGCAAAAGACCGGAAAGGTAAAGGAGAATACGGATCTCACTGTCACTGGCTTCTTGTATTTTGGAAAGGACCTCTCCCGGCAAGACCAGAAGATGATCCGGATATGCTTTTCCTAATCGGTAGGTCATAATTTCTCCTAAAATGAGCTTATTCTCACTTTTCATTTTAACATAAGTTTTTGTGACGGTCAATGACATTTTTTCTCACCCTTTCTACAAAAGAAATGTTTTCTTGTAAAGTGTCGACAAACCACGACAAAATAGGATAAAATCCATCAGCACCCTTCGGCAAAATTTTCTGCCGGAAAATCCTATAATAGCAAGGAAAGGAGCGAATGTTATGTGGAAAAAAAGAAAAAGGAAGGAAAAGATCCTATTTCTGTCGCCGGAGGAGATCTTCCCGAACCCCTGGGGCCCCAGGCGGAAATTCCCTCCGGAGGAGCTGGATAGACTTAGTCAGAGCATTGCAAGATACGGCATCCTGCAGCCTTTGATCGTACAGAAGAAAGGCGGCGACTATCAGCTGATCTGCGGTGAAAGAAGACTGCGGGCCGCAAGGCTCTTGGAAATGGATTCCGTTCCCTGCCGGGTGCTTGCCTTAACTCCGAAATCCGCGGCGGAGCTGGCTCTGGTGGAAAACGCCTTTGGGGAGAAGCTGAACGAATTTGAAGAAGCGGCGGTGGCGGACCGGCTTTTGAAACAGTTTCGCTATTACCAGACGGAACTGGCGGACCGGCTTGGCCAAAGCCCCAGTACCCTTTGGGCAAAGCTCCGGCTACTTCGCTTTTCCCCGGAAGAGCGGGATCTCATTGAAAAACACGCTCTTTCTTCCCGCCATACGGATGCTCTTTTGCATCTGCGGGACCCGGCTATGCGCCTTTTTGCCTTAAACTATATGACCGAGCATACCCTGTCCCCGGAGCAGGCCCAGGACCTGACCCTGACTCTGGCTACTCATCCGGAAGAATTTATCCCCAGCCTTCGCCCCCGTACGGCAGAAGCGATCCCCACTACCGTAAGAAGACTTGTGATCCGGGACGTACGGCTCTTTGTCAATTCCGTAGACCGGGCCATTCTATCCATTCGCCAGGCGGGATTCTCCGTGGAAGCGGAAAAGGAAGAGGAAGACGCCTATATCTCCTACTCCATCCGAGTTCCCAAATACACAAAAGAATAAGAAAGACGGCAGAGCTACTACCCGGCTCTGCCCTTTTCTTTCAAATGTTTCACGTGAAACATTTTAGGGTGAAACAGAGCGAGAAAAAAGAGTAACCGAAATTGTTTCACGTGAAACAATGGGCGGTGAAACAGCAGGAAAAGAGGGGGATTTTTCATTGACAAAAGGAGTGGAAGAGGCTATAATACTGGTAAGAATGTAGATAGAAAGGCGCACTATGACGAAAATCATTGCTTTTGCCAATCAGAAGGGCGGCGTGGGTAAAACCACCTCTGCCATCAACGTGGCCGCATCTCTGGGTCATCTTGGAAAAAAAGTCCTTCTTATTGACCTGGATCCCCAGGGAAACTGCACCAGCGGTGTGGGAATTGATAAAGATAAAGTAAAAGTTTCTTCCTATCAGGTACTCCTGGACGGCGTATCCGTGGAAGAAGCTACGGTTAAGACCCGTTTTGAAGGGCTGTACTGCGTTCCGGCTTCCATGGAGCTTGCGGGGGCGGAGATCGGTCTTTCCGGGGTAAACGGAAGAGAATCCGTACTGAAAAAGGCGCTTTCTTCCGTTCAGGGCTATGATTATATCCTGATGGACTGCCCGCCAAGCCTTGGTCTTATTACCTTAAACGGCCTTTGCGCCGCAAAAGAGGTGATCGTTCCTATGCAGTGCGAGTATTTCGCCCTGGAGGGCCTGAGCCAACTTATGTACACAGTTTCACTTGTCAAGAAAATGTATAACCCCAATCTGGAGCTTGGCGGTGTGATTTTGACTATGTACGACGGCAGATTAAATCTGTCCCTGGCGGTAGCGGCGGAGATCCGGAAATATTTCCCCGACCGCATTTTCCGTACCACCGTTCCCAGAAACGTACGGCTTTCCGAGGCGCCCAGCCACGGAAAACCCATTTTGTACTACGATAAACATTCCAAAGGCGCCAAGGCTTACCTTGAGATCGCCCAGGAACTTGAGAAAAGAGGGTAGTTATGGCAAATAAGTCCCTAGGAAAAGGTCTTTCCGACCTGTTCGTACCAAGCCCCGAGACCGAAGCCGTTTCGGAAGGGGAAGTGGTTATTACCGCGCCTATTGATAGAGTTTATCCCGATGAAAATCAGCACAGAAAGATCTTCCACGATGAAACCCTGCAGGAACTGGCCGCATCCATTGCCATTCACGGCGTGATCCAGCCGCTTCTGGTACGGAAATTCGGCACCGGCTATCAGATCATTGCCGGCGAAAGAAGATACCGAGCCTCTAAAATGGCGGGGCTTACGGAACTGCCCGTGATCGTAAAGGATTTTGACGAGCAGAAGGCCCAGGAAGCGGCTCTCATTGAAAACCTTCAGCGAGAAGATTTAAACCCCATTGACGAAGCAAACGGCTACGCCGCCTTGATGCGCTCCTTTAATCTGACCCAGGACCAGGCCGCAAAGCAGATCGGTAAGAGCCGAAGCGCCGTGGCAAACGCCCTGCGCCTTTTAAACCTTCCCGCATCTGCCCAGAGTTTGTTGAAGCAAGGTCTGATTACCGCCGGTCACGCCAGAGCCCTTCTTCCTTTAAACGACGACGGTATGATCCACGATATGCTCCTTGCCATCGTTGATCGGGAAATGACCGTAAGACAGGTAGAAGACGCGGTGCGAAACATTTTAGAGGGCGGTGTTCCCATGAAGAAGACCAGCCCTGCTCAGCGGAAAAACGAGGTGTACCAGGCTCAGATGAAGGAAGTGGCCGCCAGAGCTTCCGCCAGTCTTGGCAGAAAGGTTGCCATCCGGGACGACGGTACCGGCAGAGGTAAAATCACCCTGGAATATTTTGATGCAAAGGACCTGGAGGAAATGCTTATAAGCCTTTGCGGAGAAGAATTTTTACTGAATTTATAAGTTTACAAGAAAAACAGAAGGAATAGAAAACAATGCTGGATATTAAATTTGTCAAAGAAAACCCGGAACTGGTAAAAGAGAACATTAAAAAGAAATTTAAAGACGATAAGCTTCCCTTGGTAGATGAAGTCATCGCTCTTTACGATGAAAAGCTTTCTGCCCTGAAAAGAGCGGAAGAACTGCGCGCCAACCGCAATAAGATCTCCAAAGAGATCGGAATCTTAATGGGCAAGGGCCAGAGAGAAGAAGCGGAAAAAATCAAGAAGCTGGTTTCCGACCAGGCCGCAGAACTGAAGGCACTGGAAGAAAAGGAAACTGCTGTTTCCAAAGAACTGACCGAAAAAATGATGAAGATCCCCAATATCATTGACCCTAGCGTTCCCATCGGTAAAAACGACGAAGAAAACGTTGAGGTAGAGTGCTTCGGTGAAAAGACGAAAGTGGATTTTGAAATTCCGTATCATACCGATATCATGGCCTACTTTAACGGCATTGATAAAGAGGCTGCCGGCCGAGTAGCAGGCGAAGGCTTCTACTATCTCATGGGCGATATTGCCCGTCTGCACAGCGCGGTAACCGCTTACGCCAGAGATTTTATGATCGAT
>JAZNRO010000016.1:0-5045 GCA_045590715.1 Eubacteriales bacterium
CGTTGTGGCAGACGACTATGTAGAAATGGATTTCGGAACCGGTGTTGTTAAGATCACACCTGCTCACGACCCCAACGACTTTGAAGTTGGAAAGCGTCACGATCTTCCCATTTTGAACTGTATGACGGACGATGCCAAGATTACCGAAGATTATCCCAAGTACGCCGGTATGGATCGATATGAGGCCCGCAAAGCGATCGTAAAAGATCTTGACGAACAAGGATTCCTTATTAAAACCGAAGATTACAGCCACAACGTCGGTACCTGCTACCGCTGCGGCACTACTGTTGAGCCTCGCGTTTCTATGCAGTGGTTTGTTAAAATGGAGCCTCTGGCAAAGCCTGCTATCGAAGCCGTTGAAAACGGTGACGTACGCTTCATCCCTGAAAGATTCAGCAAGAACTATTTCCACTGGATGCGCAATATCCGAGACTGGTGTATTTCCCGTCAGCTTTGGTGGGGCCACAGAATTCCCGCTTTCTTCTGTGACGATTGCGGCGAAATGGTGGTTACCAAAGAAGATAGCGCCATCTGTCCCAAGTGCGGAAAAGAAATGCGCCAGGACCCCGATACCCTTGATACTTGGTTCTCTTCTGCCCTCTGGCCCTTCTCCACTTTGGGTTGGCCTGATAACACCGAAGATCTGAAGCGCTTCTATCCCACCAGCACCCTTGTTACCGGATATGACATTATCACTTTCTGGGTATCCAGAATGATCTTCTCCGGCCTTGAATATATGGGAGAAAAACCTTTTAACGATGTATTGATCCACGGCCTTGTTCGTGATGCGCAAGGCAGAAAGATGTCTAAATCTCTTGGCAACGGCATTGATCCTCTGGAAATCATTTCCCAGTACGGTGCCGACGCTCTCCGCTTCGCTCTTACCACCAATAACTCCCCCGGAAACGATATGCGTTTCTCTGATGAGAAGATCGAATCTGCACGTAACTTTGCCAATAAACTCTGGAATGCGGCAAGATTTATTTTAATGAATCTTGATATTGATTCCACTTCTTCCCCCGAGACCGTTCCCGGTCTTACCATTGAAGACAAGTGGATTCTTTCTAAGTTCAATACCCTTTCCCGTGAAGTTAGTGAAAACATTGATAAGTATGAGCTCGGTATCGCCCTTGCCAAACTTTACGACTTTATTTGGGACCTGTTCTGCGACTGGTACATTGAACTTGTAAAACCCAGACTTCTCGATCCTAATTGCGATAACCGCTTGGCCGCACAGAATACGCTGGCATACGTATTCTCTTCCACCATGCAGCTTCTCCATCCCTTTATGCCCTTTATCACCGAAGAGATCTGGCAGAAATTCCCCCACGAGGGAGAAAGCATCATGATCTCCTCCTGGCCCAGCTTTGATGAAAAGCATTCCTTCCCCGGTGAAGAAGAAGCGATGAAGAGAATTATTGACGTTATCTCCTCTATCCGTAACCGCAGAAACGAAATGAACGTTCCTGCTTCCAAAAAGGTTCCTCTTTATATTCAGAGCACCTTCAAAGGAGACTTTGAAAAGAGTGTTGCCTTCTTAACCAGACTTGCCGGCGCCAGTGAAATCCTCTTTGACAAGCCTGAAAGCCCGGAAGACTGCGTTTCTATCGTAACCGAATCTGCAACCGTTTTGATTCCTCTTTCCGAACTTCTTGACATTGAAAAAGAAAAAGAGAGACTCGCCGGAGAAAAGAACAAGGTACTTGCTGAGATTGACCGAATCGAAAAGAAACTTTCCAATCAGCAGTTCGTTGACAAAGCACCGGAAAAGGTAGTTACTGCAGAACGGGAAAAGCTGAAAGGCTATCAGGCGACTCTCGCCGGAATCGAAGACACCATTCGTTCCCTTTCTAAAAAGTAAACAGCAACAAAAAAAGAGCCAATGGCTCTTTTTTTGTTTGACTATATTTATTTTCTTACAGATAACGCATCATAATACAAACGGCGTGGGCACTGATGCCTTCTTCTCTGCCGGTAAATCCAAGTTTCTCTTCGGTAGTGGCTTTCACATTTACCTGATCAGGGCGCAGAAGAAGGGCCTCGGAAATTCTTCTTTTCATTTCCGGAATAAAGCTTGAAAGTTTCGGTTTTTGGGCAACAATAACAGAGTCAATATTGGAAATGGTAAAGCCTGCATTTTTGCATAGCTCTAACGTTTTCTTTAATATAAAGGTTCCACTCACGTCCAGATATGCGTTATCCGTATCCGGAAAATGAACCCCGATATCGCCAAGTCCGCAAGCGCCAAGCATCGCATCGGCAATAGCATGGCACAAAACGTCCGCATCGGAATGACCGAGTAGACCAAAATTATGAGGAATCTCCACACAACCGAGAAATAATTTCCGTCCTTCTACCAAACGGTGAACGTCATAACCATTACCAATACGAATATCAGCCATTTTCTCTCTCCTTTAATATGCCGGAAATAATACCAACATCCTCCGGCGTCGTTAATTTTAAATTAGGTTCAGAAAATTCTACAAGTTTAATAGGAAAGCCTGCCATTTCCACAAGAGCGCAATCATCGGTCACAACGGCACCGGACTTTTGTGCCAGAGCGGTAGATACGCGATAAATATCAGTTTTGAATACCTGGGGAGTCTGGACCGTGTAAAGAGATTCGCGAGGTATCGTATCGGTAATCATTCCCTTTTCATCCGCTCGCTTTACAGTATCGGTCATTTTCTTAGCAAAGCAAGAAGCTCCATAGCGTTTGGCAGTCTGAATAAGCCGGGAGATCTGCTCCGGGGTAATTAAAGGTCTTGCAGCATCGTGAATTGCCACGATCTCTGATTTCGGTGAGATCTGAAGGAATCCGTTCATAACGGAAGCCTGGCGAGTATCTCCGCCCAAAACTACAGCTTTTAATTTCGTAATTTTATGCATATGACAGAGACTCTCGATAATATCTCTTTCTTCCTTGCGACCAACAACGATAAGTTCTGAAATTTCATCGCAAGCTTGGAAAGCAAGAAGTGAATACAAAATGCAAGGCAAAC
Organism: Eubacteriales bacterium; assembly: GCA_045590715.1. Taxonomy (GTDB): domain Bacteria; phylum Bacillota; class Clostridia; order Oscillospirales; family SIG627; genus RGIG5579. Next base: position 3,003 of record JAZNRO010000016.1, read on the forward strand.
CGCGAAGTGATAATAGCTGCTTTGCTACACCGCCCATTCGGGTACCGCTACCGCCGGCACATATGATGGCGGAGCAAAAAAACTTTGTTTTTGACGAAGGAAACACGCGGTTTAATTTACTGCGAAACTTTACAGCTCTGATTTCAAAATCTGTCAATTATGATACCTTCCTTTTCCTACTTACCTAACCATTATAATACACATTCTATTGACTTTCAAGTCCTCTTTTGCTAGAATATCTGTTGAAAGTGGTGAATTATGAAAACACAAATGAAACGTTATTTTTTAACATTTTTAGCCCTTATATTTGTATTTTTATCCGCCTGCTCCGGTAGTAACGTTCCCGCTACTAAAACCGATGAGGCACCGGCGGATGAAAATAAAACGGAAAACAATCAATTCTATAACGACAAGATCAAAACACTGTTTGATAAGGACTTTGGCGGTGCAAACTTTAGAATTGCTACAGACAGTTCCGATTTGATCGTTTCCCCTAACGCGCAAAGTCTTATTGGAAAAGAATTATATCTCCGTAACCGTGCGGTGGAAGAAAAATACAATGTAAAAATTACATTGACCGATGAAAGCGGTCTTCCTACCATTACCGATCGTATTAAAACGGAAGCACTTGCCGGAACGGATTATTGTGATCTTGTAATTTTAAAATCCGATCAATTTCAAACGCTTGCAGCCAGTGATGCTTTAATCAATGTTCGCTCTATTCCCTATCTGAATCTCGATCAAGATTATTATGACCAAAACGCGCTGAAAGCCACTACCCAGGGCTCTTACAGTTACGGATTTGCAGGAGATTTCACGTTCCACCCAGATAACTGCTTTGCTGTATTTTTTAATAAGGAACTGTTAAAACAGACTTCTCTTCCGGATATCTATAAGCTGGTAGAACTCAATCAATGGGATACGGAAAACTTCCTTCTTTATGCCGAGGAAGTCTTTACTTTGGGTCGTGTAAACGGCGTTAAAGTTAGCGGTTTTCTTTCCGAAAAATCAAAGGAAGATTTGGTCAACGTCTTTTGGGCGGCAACCGGATTTGACTTTTTAGTCAATGAATACGGTGAAAGACCGGAGCTTGTGTTTGATCACAATGACACCCAGCGATTCATCTATATGATGAAAAATCTTCTTTTCTCCAGCACGTCCTATAATACCCGTCAGCAAAATGCAACGGAATCCTTTGCCGCCGGCGAAAGTCTGTTTTTCATTGCACCATTAAGCAGTGCAAAGAAGCTGGTAGGTCAAAATGCAAATTGGGGTGTCGTTCCGATTCCCAAGCTTGATATTAACCAGACCGGTTATTATTCCTACCACGATTTATCCTATTGCCTAGCCGGATTCTCAAAAGGTACTATAGACTTAAATAAATCCGGACTTGTTACCTCTGCGCTGTTTTGCGCCTCAAAGGGACTAAATCAAAAGCTAGCAATACAGTCTTATCTGAATCAATACCTATCCAGTCCTGAAGATGCGAAAATGATGTCTAAAATTATTGAAGCTCCCTATTATGATCCGGTGGAATTTTTCGGTCAGATCGATTCCTCCTACACGGCTGCTACACAAACGATTTTGCATCGGACCATTTCCTCTGAAGGTGACTTTACAAAACTTTATAATCAGTATTTAAAAATGCTAAATAAATATTTAGATTCCAAAATGTAAGGATTGATATTATGAACAAAATGCTTAAAGTCTGGTTTGTCAGAATACTTGCGATCATTTTAGCACTTCTCTTTATCGTAACCTTATTCATTCAGCCTATTATGTTTTCCTAGTTAATAAAAAGAAGCAGGCAATTTTGCCTGCTTCTTTTTATATTTTTAATGACATAAAACCGGAATCAAACGCTCGAATCTCCCCTTCTATCTCCACAAGAAGAGAAAAGTCATCGCCAATTCCAATACATTTACCCTCTAAAACGCCGTGGTCGAATTCGATGCTTACCGTTTTATTGATATGAACACATTTATCTAAGAACAAATTACGAACTTTTTCTTTGGAAAAATCAAAATATAAAATAAGATTTTG
>JAZNRO010000017.1:0-7004 GCA_045590715.1 Eubacteriales bacterium
GACAAATATATTTTAACCGGCAAGGCGGAGGAAAAGGACCTTGAGATCATTGAGCGCTATCACAGAAGAAGCGGTCATAAGCTCTCTCCCGTACCAACCTTTGAAGCCTATCAAAAAGCGAAAAACGAAAAAGAATAAATAAAAAAATAGCAGGTAGATTTCTACCTGCATTTTCTTTTTCATTAAAAATTTTATCCGTGTTCCTTGCCGTTGTACAGTGCGCCGGCGCGGTTTAAGTCCCCTTCTGCGAAAAGGCGAACCGTGTGGGCGATGGAAGGAAGGGAGGCGTCCAGCTTTTTCTGATCCTCTGCGGGGAGATTTCCTAGTACGTGGTGCATCAGATCCCAGCCTTCCGGCACTTTGCCCACACCCATTTTTACTCTGGGGAAGGCGTCCGTTCCAAGAGAGGAGATGATGCTCTTAATACCGTTGTGACCGCCGGCAGAGCCTTTTTCCCGGATGCGGAAGACGCCGGGGGCGAAATTGATATCGTCAAAGATCACAAGGATCTTTTCCGCCGGGATCTTATAAAAGGCGGCGGCTTCTCTTACAGCCTGACCGGACAGATTCATAAAGGTCTGGGGCTTTAGGAAAAGCACCTTTTTGTCGCCAATGGTACTTTCTCCGCACAGGGACTGGAAGCGGAGATTTTTCATGGGGATATTTTCTTTTTCGGAAATATAGTCCAGGGCCATAAAGCCTGCGTTGTGGCGGTTGTTTTGGTATTTATCACCGGGGTTGCCAAGACCCACCACCATAAATTCCGGTGCAGCCATCAAAGGATCTCCTTCTTCAAAAATAAAATTCTTAAATTCCGCCATATTTTTTGGGAAAGCGGTTTCTTTCTTTTTTCCAAAAAATTTACGGTATAGGATCAGAGCGACGATAAGAGCAAAGGGGTAAAGAAGCGAGAAGGCAAGGTAAATAAACACCGTTACCCAGTGCTCCTCGGGATAGCCCAGGTACAGTCCGATGCGGGGAAGGTAGTTGCTTGTATTAAAGGCAATGTGCATCAAAACGGACGGCCAAAGAGAGTCGAAGCGATGGGCCAAAAAGCCCATTAAGATACCAAGGGGCAGGGTAAAGATCAGCTGATACAGATTGCCGTGCACCAGACCGAAACCAAGGGCCGTTAAGAAAATAGCAAAGGCGGGAGAGGTGGCTTTTTTCAGGGTATTTAACACAAAGCCGCGGAAAAGGAGCTCCTCAAAAACAGGGCCGATCACGGCCACTGCCAGAATTTCGATAAAGAGACTTCCGCCGGCGCTTGCAATGATCTCAAGATCCTTCCCGTAATCGCTTTGGGACTGGGCCACGCTTGGGATCATAGAGGCAAGAGTTACCAGCCACACTACCACGGGATATGCGCCAAGGCCCAGAAGAAAGCTTGTGAGAAGGGAATGGCGGGGCGCTTTTTTTGCGCCGACGGCAGGAAGAAATTCTTTCTTTTTTATCAGCACACTGATACCCAGGAACAACAGATAGGAGATCAGCATAATAAGATACAGGTTTTTGTTCTGGGCGTTCATCAGGGCTGTTGCAAATTCAGAGTCTGAAAGCCCTTTTTTAAGCAAAATGGCGGCGAAAAAAGCCTCGCAAAGAAGAGAGGTTATCACCTGGCAAAAAAGAAACAGGGCAATATAGCCTACCGCTTTGAAAACAGCGGAGAAAAGGCCGGTTTTTTTCATAGAAGGTCCTTTCGTATCAGAAGATCTCGCGGTCTACCCGGAAGAATTCAATTTCGGCAAAGGCCTTGTCTTCCAGGGCTTTCATATCCAGTTTCGCTTCTTCTTCCAAAATTTCGGAAAGCTTGGGATTGAGCTTTGGGTGACGGGGGGTAAAGACGGTACAGCAGTCTTCAAAGGGGAGGATCGAGGTTTCAAAGCAGTCGATCTCCCGGCTGGTGCGCACGATTTCCTCTTTGTCCATACCAATCAGGGGTCGGAAAATGGGGAGAGAGGAAGCCTCTTCTGTTACCGCCATAGCGTCCATGGTCTGACTTGCTACCTGGCCAAGGCTCTCGCCGGTAACAAGGGCACCGCATTTCTGTCTTTCGGCAACTCGACAGGCAAGGCGCATCATACTGCGGCGGAGAAGAATGGTGAAATATTCTTCCCGGCAAGCCTTTTGCATTTCCAGCTGAATTTCCGTCATACGGCAGGATGCAAAATTGATGGTATCCGTATAAGCGCAAAGCTTTCTGGCAAGGTCTACCACCTTCTCCTTGGCTCTTTCCGAGGTGTAGGGGAAGGATTCAAAGTGAAGCGCGTCGATAAAAGCGCATCTTTTTGCCATGCGGAATCCTGCAACGGGAGAGTCGATACCGCCGGATAACAAAAGCAGCGCTCTGCCGGAGGAACCGTAGGGCATTCCGCCTGCACCGGGGATCTTGCCCGCGTGCACGTATGCATAGTCTTCCCGGATCTCTACCCAGGCAGTCATTTCCGGATTGTGCACGTCTACCTTCGGGGCGTCTTTCTTCAGGGTTTCCAGAATAGCGCCGCCTACCAGTCTGCAAATTTCCGGGGATTTTAAAGCAAATTTCTTGTCACTTCTGCGGGCGTCGGCTTTAAAAGACTTTGCTCCCACAAGTTCCGGGGCAACTTTTTCTCTTACTGCCTTTAAAATGGCGTCCATATCTTTTTCTACCCGCCAGGCAATGGAAAGGCTCACGATACCGAAAACTTTTTTCAGTTCCTCCAGGGCTCTTTCCAGTAGCATATCGTCTTCACATTCCACAAAGACGGTACTCTGGGCGCAGAATACGCGAAATTCGCCCAAGGGTTTTAATTTTCTGCGGATCTGACGAAGGAGCACCGAGTCAAAATAGCTTTTGTTTGCTCCTTTTAAGATCAGTTCGCCGTATTTTAATAAGATGGATCTTTTTTCCATTTTGTCACCTTACGATTTCTTTTAGTATGCGGCAAAATTCTTTTGCCTCTTCTACGGTATTCAGCCGTGAGAAGGAAAGCCTTACGGTGCAGTCTGCTTCTTTCGGGCTAAGTCCGAAGGCGGAAAGCACTCCGCTTTTTCCCGAATGGGAGGAACAGGCGCTGCCGGAGGAAATAAAAACTTCTTTTTCCGACAGGGTGTGAAGCAGTACTTCCGAACGAAAGCCTTCTACCTGCAGGGAAAGAATGTGGCAGGAAGGGTCTGCGGGGAGATTTACTCGGATCTTCTTGCAGTCGGAAAGCTCTGTTAAGATCACTTCCCGCATCCCGTTCATTTTTTCCATATCTTCTTTTAAGGTTTTATATCCTTCTTCCGCCGCCGCGCCGAAGCCGATGATCCCGTGCAGGTTTTCCGTGCCACTGCGAATGCCCTTTTCCTGGCCGCCGCCAAGAATGAGGGGCGGGAGATTCGTTCCCTTTTTGATATAAAGGGCGCCTACGCCTTTGGGCCCGCAGATCTTGTGGGAAGAAAGGGATAAAAGGTCTACCCCTAATTCCTTTACGGATAAGGGGCTCTTTAAGTAGCCTTGCACTGCGTCACAAAAAATGAGCGCGTCTTTGTTTTTTTCTTTTACAATGCGGGAGAGGGTCTTGATATCGTACTTTGCGCCACTTTCGTTATTGGTATGCATACAAAGAGCAAGAATGGTCTTATCGTTTGCCTTTTTCCGGATCTCTTCTTCGGAGAGCGCGCCGCCCTTGGTGGAAAGGGATACGATTTCAAAGCCTTCCTTTTCCAGGGCGTTTAAGCACTCGGTAACGGCGTGATGCTCGGAATTTGCCGCTAAAATGCGGTTACCCCGACGGCGAAGTTTCTTCACCGCGCCGAAAATGGCAAGGTTATCCGCCTCCGTACCGCCGGAGGTAAAGAAAATTTCTTCCGGCAGGGCAGAAATGCTTCTTGCCACCTGCTCTCTTGCTTTTTTCAGCCGTTTTTCCTGTTCAAATCCCAGGCGGTGGAGAGAAGAGGGGTTGGCAAAATGCTCCATTTCTTCTATCAAAACCTGTTTTACCCCGGGAGAGAGGGGGGTAGAAGCGGCGTTGTCAAAATAAATCATAAAATCCTCTGTTTTAAGTGAAATCAAACTGGGCTTTGCCCTCTTCCAGACGGAGTCTTGCGGTAAAGGTGTTTCCGGTGCGAGGGGAGATAAAGCCTTCGATGGGGTCGGTTCTGCCTTCCGCAAGAAGCTTTTTCGCCTGGGCGATGGGAATGGCCTTGTGGCAGATGGCAAGGTTTACCCGGAAACCGCATCCTTCTTTGTAGCCACGGCATCCGTAGGAATATTTGCCTTTTACCACTTCTTTTCCGCAAACAGGACAGGTGCCAACAAGATCCCCGTAGAAGCCGATATCATCTACCGAGCCTTCTTTGCCCTTTTCAAAGACTTCCCGGATCTCGTCCTTGCAAAGACCGGTGGCTTCGTCTACTGCCATTTCACCGCGGAAGACCTTTTTCAAGGCTTTGCCGCAGGTGGCGGTCTTGAATTTGTCCATGGAAATGCCCATAAGGGACAACTGCTCAATTAAGTATTTGCCGCCGGGGAGAATGGAATACACGTCCTTTTTCAAGGTGATGTATTCGGACCGGATGGCGTTTTCAATGATGCCGGTGCGGGTGGCTTCCGTGCCAAGCTCCAGGCCCTCAAACATGGCCCGGTATTCTTCCGCATCGTCCATCTCTTCCTCTTCCGCTTTTGCTTTTTCTTCCCGGAAGGGGTTTTTCAGATAGTTGTTTAAGGTTTCAATGGTATAGTGCTTGGGGGGCGTGGTTTCCTTTTCCTTGATGGTAAAGGTTAAAGGAACAATATCGCCTACCTTATAGTCGGGAATGATCTTATCGTTTCGGGTGCTGTCGTCAAATTTGGTCCAGCCGGGCTCCAGGATCACGTTGCCTTTGATGGTAAAGCTCTCCTTGTCCCCGGTCTGAAGAGTAAGCTCCGTCTTCTGGCAGATGCAGTCGTCCTTACAGAAGACCGCTACGAATCGGCGCAGTACCATCTGGTAGACTTTTGCTTCTTCTTCCGTCAGATTTTCCTTTTTGGGAATTTTAAAGGTGGGGGTCAGGGCCGAGTGGGACTCGATCTTGCTATCGTCAAAAATGGTCTTTTTATCCTTAAATTCCACCGGGTAGCCGATGCCGGAAAGGTTTTTTAAGATGGTCTTCATCTTATCCTTTTCTGCGGTGGCCAGGTACTCGGAGTTGGTTCTGGGGTAGGTAAGATATCCTTTTTCGTAAAGGGCCTGAACGATGCGCAAAGAGTCGTCCATGGGCATTTTATATTTTTTACCCAGGGCGTTCTGCAGTTTTGAAAGGGAGTAAAGCTTACCGGGATTTAGTTTATCCTTTTTGCTTTTCCTTCCCGTGACCCGGGTTTCTTCTTTGGAAAGGGCCTGGGCGTAAGAGAGAGCCTTTTCCTTTTCGTCTTTGGAAAATTTCTTTTTGCTCTGGACCTCTACTCCGCCTTCTACGCCGTCACTGCCTACGACCGCGTAGTAGATCTCGGGGGTAAAGCGCTCAATGGCCATATCTCTGTCGTAAATGGCCTTTACAATGGGCACGATGACTCTGCCCACTCGGAGAAGAGAACCGCTTTTCAAGGTGGCGTAGCGGGTAAGATTGACGCCGTACAGCCAGTCCATATAGGTACGGGCAAAGCCTTCTCCGGCCAGATTGTCATAGTCGGAATCGGGCTTTAAGTCGGCAAGGCCGGCTCGGATGGTTTCCGCGGTCTGGTCCGGGAGCCAAAGCCTGAAAATGGGCTTATTTAAATTTTCAATGTGGTTTAAAACAAGGCGGATGATAATTTCACCTTCTCGGTCGGCGTCCCCGGCGTTGACGATCATATCCACGTCTTCTCTTTTGCAAAGGGCACAAAGGGTCTCAAACTGCTCTTTAACGCCGCTGTCTACCTTGCCGTCTTTTTCTTTCCGCAAGGAGAAACGGAAATGTTCCGGGAAGCAGGGGATATTTTCCATACTCCATTTGCCGCTTTCCGTTTTGCCGGTATAGTCTTCAATATCGCAAAGGGAAAACAAGTGTCCGAAGGCCCAGCTGACAAGATAGCCTTCTCCCTCTAAATATCCTTTTCTGCGGGAAAGGTTTCCGATGGCAGATGCGATATTCCGGGCAAGACTGGGTTTTTCTGCGATTACCAGGATCATTTCAGGGCCTCCTTTCAAAAAAATGACATACAAGGAAATTATATCACACGAAAAGGCTTTTTTCAACCGCTCTCGTTGACTTTTCTTTCCCGTTGTGATATGCTTTCCCTTGCAATCTGAAAGAAAGGAGAGAAAAATGAAAAAGAAAAGTCAAATCGTTGTAAAAAGCACTCGAAAATATACCTTTGGCAGACCGGGTGTGATCTCTCCTGACCCCATGGAATTTTTGGAAGATGAGCTTCTGGAGGAAGATCTGCCGGAAGAAATGCTGTTCCCGGAAAGCACCGACCGACCGGCGGTGGGCGGTCTTTTCGACCCCAAGGCGATCCAGCCAAAATTCTCTACGCTTACTTCCTACGGGATCTTTTCCCGGGAGGAGGACGGCTCTTATCGTATTACCTACGAGGATTCCGAGGCCACGGGACTGGACGGCTGTCTTACCACCTTTTGCCTTTCCCCCACTGGGATGCTCATTCTTTTAAGACGGGGCGAGATCAAGACTTGTATGGTCTTTGAAAAGGGACACCGCCACCTTTGCGATTACGGCGTCGGAGGCGAAATTCCTTCCGTGGTGCTCCATACCCACGAGGTAAAATCAGACCTTACGGAACGGGGCGGCAGTCTTTTCGTAGATTATTCCGTGGAGATCCGCGGGATCCGCACCGAGCGGAACGAGCTTTTGATTGAAGTGAAAAATTAGTGTAAGGGTTTATGCGGGGGTATTTTTAAAAAATTACCCCCCCGCCCCCAAAAAACTTTTAAAATAAAAAAAGCAGGTAGATTTTTTCTACCTGCTATTTTTTATGACAATAAGCCAAGGTTTTTCTTTGCGGAAAGGGAGAAAAAGTGATAAGTCGGAGGCCAAGCGGTCTTAGGAAGACAATGACTAGA
>JAZNRO010000018.1:0-2214 GCA_045590715.1 Eubacteriales bacterium
AGTGTCCGTCTTGAATAAGTGGAATACTTTTGATTTTAACGGAAAGTATTCTGAATTTTTTGCTGTAGCTTGCGATGAATGTGTGGTAGGGTACGTTTCCCTTTATCAGCATAATGATTATATTATAAGTGCAGGGCCTGAGATTTTTCCGGAATACCGCCGCAAAGGATACGCCCATGAAGCATTACAGAAGGCTTATGATTATGCAAAAACAAACGGATATAAAATTGCAACCGCCCAAATACGGAAAAACAATATTGAAAGCATAAAATTGCACGAGAAGCTTGGGTTTATTTTAGACTGTGAAATGATCAATAGACACGGCAATGAAGTATATATTTACATCAAGCTTTTGTAATGGCATATTGATGGGAATGAGATGGCTTTTCGTTATGTCAAAAGCATTTTTATTAAAAAATCAAATAAAATTTCAAAAACCCCTTGACAACCGTATGTGATTGTGATATAATATCGTGTGTTGAGGTAAACACCACCTGCGGATTTAGCTCATTTGGTAGAGCGCGACCTTGCCAAGGTCGAGGTGGCGGGTTCGAGCCCCGTAATCCGCTCCATACATACGGCCTGGTAGTTCAGTTGGTTAGAACGCTAGCCTGTCACGCTAGAGGTCAGGGGTTCGAGCCCCCTTCAGGTCGCCAAAGTTCCTGTCGCAAGGCAGGGACTTTTCTTTTTTTGGAGGTTATATGAAGATCATTGCCTATATGCGCTGTGATTTCCCGGAGAAATTTGCCATTCCTCGGCAAAGCGGCATTTTAGGGGAACTGGAAAGCCGTATTGAATTCACCCCGGAATTTCAGAATCCCGATTATATCCGCGGCATTGAAGATTTCTCTCATTTGTGGCTTCTCTGGTGCTTCTCGGAAAACCTGGGAAAGGGCGGTTCTCCTACCGTTCGCCCTCCAAGACTTGGGGGCAATGAAAGAGTAGGGGTTTTCGCTACCCGTTCTCCTTTTCGTCCCAATCCCATCGGTCTTTCTTCCGTAGAACTTGTACGGGTGGAGAAAAAGGACGGTAAGATCTCTCTTGTGGTAAAAGGGGCAGACCTGATGGACGGTACGCCCATTTACGATATCAAGCCCTATCTGCCTTTTTCCGATTCTCACCCGGATGCAAAATGCGGTTTTGCGGGCCAGCACCTTTCAGATTCTCTTGAAGTTCAATGTCCGAAAGATCTGCTTTCTAAAATCCCTTCGGAAAAGCAAAAAGCCTTTTTAGAGATCCTTCGCCAAGACCCAAGACCCTCTTATCACAAGGATCCGGAAAGAGTATACGGCTTTTCTTTTGCCGGTTTTCAGACCCGCTTTCAAGTTCAGGATGGGGTGGCAAAGGTTTTATCGATTGAAGAAATATAAAAATAAAAAACACCCGAATTTCGGGTGTTTTTTTGTTTTTACAGAAGTTCTTTTTTCAGAGCTTTTACAAGGTCTGTTTTTTCCCAGGGAGCATTCAGTTCTTCTCTGCCCATGTGTCCGTATGCGGCAAAGGGCTTGTAGATGGGTCTTCTTAAATCAAGGGTTTTGATAATGCCCTGGGGAGTAAGATCTACCAGTTTCTTTAAAGTATCGGCAATGGCTTCGTCGTCTACTTTTCCGGTGCCGAAGGTATCTACCAGTACCGAGGTGGGCTGGGCTACGCCAATGGCGTAAGAGATCTGTACTTCGCATTTTTCGGAAAGGCCTGCTGCCACTACGTTTTTCGCAAGGTAGCGAGCGGCATAGGAAGCGCTGCGGTCAACCTTGGTGGGATCCTTTCCGGAGAAGGCGCCGCCACCGTGACGGGAATATCCGCCGTAGGTGTCAACGATGATCTTTCTACCGGTCAGACCGCTGTCACCCTGGGGACCGCCTACTACAAAGCGTCCGGTGGGGTTTACAAAGATCTTGGTATTTTCATCCATCAATTCTTTCGGAATGGTGGGAGTGATAACCTTTGCAATGATGTCTTCTCTAATGGTCTTCTGATCCACTTTTTCGCTGTGCTGGGAAGAAACGACCACAGTATCAACTCTTTTAGGCTTTCCGTCAACGTATTCAATGGTAACCTGGGTCTTTCCGTCGGGACGGAGATAGGGGAGAACCCCGCTCTTTCTGGCGGCAGTCAAAGCGCGTGCCAGTGCGTGGGAAAGAGAAATGGGCAGAGGCATCAGTTCAGGGGTTTCGTTGCAGGCGTAGCCAAACATCATACCCTGATCTCCTG
>JAZNRO010000019.1:0-6241 GCA_045590715.1 Eubacteriales bacterium
TTTATGAGCAATGGTGGAAAATCCTGCGCCGGTGAAAGCAGTGATCCGTCCGCCGGATTCATTTTGGAAAAGAGAAGCGGCGCAAACCGCATATCCGTCCTCGGAAACGAGAAAGCCGGTTCCGTAGCGGTATCCGCCTTCTGCCAAGGGCACTTCCAGGGTAATGAGGGAAAGTTCTACCTGGGCGATCATGTCCTCCGGCTCCCGCTGATTTTCGCTCATTTCAGACTGGGTGGGCACACGAATGGATCCGATATCCCCTCCCTGGTCTTCTTTGGGGCTAAAATCACCCCGGATCAAAGCCAAAATACCAAAGACGGAAAAGACCAGAAGCGCCACAAGAACAGCAATCGCTCCGAGAAGCTTTAAACTCCGCCCTCTCTGGCGACGCTTTTCAAAGGCGTGTCTGGTAGAATAGCCGCCAAAGCCGGATACCCCGGTCTGGTCGTCGTCCATTGGTTTCTTCTTATCATTTTTCAGCATACTGTAAACAAACCTTCTTACTTTTTCTTTTTTATCGTTACTTGATCTTTAAGCCTTTCTCCCTCTCTACAAGAGGCAGGCTGAAGAAAAACTGCGTATAATCGCCGTATCTGCTCTCCACCCAGATCTCCTCACCGTGGGCAGAGATAATGCTTTTCGCAATAAACAGTCCAAGACCCATTCCTTTTTTATCCAGGCCCCGGCTTCTGTCCGACTTATAAAAGCGATCAAATAAGTGCTTTAATTCCTCTTCGGGAATTCCCTCACCGGAATTTCTCACACCGAAGACCGCCTTATCCCCTTGCAGTCTGACAGAAAGGGAAAGGGTGCCTTCCTCGGGCGCAAATTTAATGGCGTTGTCAATCAAATTAAAAATGACCTGCTGAATGGCATCTTTGTCTGCTTTAACCTTAATGCTATCCTGGTCGCAGTCAAAGCTGACGTCCAGTTTTTTCTTTTCCAAAAGATTTTCAAAAGACAAAAGGGTGATGCGGGAAAGCTCGCAAAGATCCATCGGATCAAACTTATAATGCCGCTCTCCGGAGGTCATACGGCTGGTCTCAAGCAGCGTCTGCACCAGGCGGGAAAGGCGGTTTACCTCGTCCATAATGATTCCGAAATAATGGCCCTGCTTTTCCTGGGGGATATTTCCGCTTGCCATATTCTGAACAAAGCCGCCGATGGTGGTAAGGGGGGTGCGCAGGTCGTGGGACACGTTGGAAACGAAGACCTGTCTTCTCTTCTCGTTTTCTTCTACCCTGTCCGCCATCTGGTTAAAGGTGCGAAGAAGGGGTGTGATCTCCCCGGCTCCCTTTTCCGAAACTCTGGGAGAAAAATCGCCTCCGGCAAAACTATCTGCCGCATCGGAAAGTTCCTGCAAGGGACCTACCAGGCGCTTGGTGATCTTGCGGAAACTCAAAAGAACCCCAAGGATCAAAAGAGCGGAAGCGAAGATCAGACCCAGGACTAGGCCCGATACGTAAATATCGGAAGCCTCGCTGGAACAGTAAAGAAAAATAGCGCCTACTCTCTGATGATGAGAGTCAGAATACTCCTTCTCCAAAAGCAAGACCCGCATCAGTTTTTTGCTCTTCAAAAACCCGCCAAGGTCACTGTAAAACTGATTGCCTTCCCGGGCCATTTTACTGCTTTCGGTCATAGCGGAAGAGGAAACACTCTTCTTTTCATGGTCGGAAAGGAGAGAAACTACCACGTTTCCCTGACCGTCGGTAATAAAAGCGCCGATCCTGCCGTCGGAAGCCTGGGCAGAGAGCGTGGTGTACAAACGATCCTTTTCATACTCCAAAAGGTAATTAAAATCCTTTTGGGAAAAGTCGATCATAGAAGTAATGGCAAGGTTAATGTTTCTTGCCGCCTGCTCCAGATCGTCCTCATCCCGATTTTTAAAATGACGGGCGGTATAAAAAGAAAGGAAGATCACAAGCAGAGAAAAACAAAAAATAGAAATAGACAAAAACAGCGCGATATATTTAGAAAACAGGTGTTTTTTCACTTTGACCTCCTAATGATTTATCCGAAAAGAAAAAGATCCCGCCGTAAAGGCGGGACCCTAGATCCTAGATCAAAGAAGCTCGAATTTGTATCCTACGCCCCATACGGTTTTCAAGATCCACTTATCGCTGACGCCTTCCAGCTTTTCTCTCAAGCGTTTTACGTGTACGTCTACCGTTCTGGAGTCACCCAGGTAATCAAATCCCCAAACCTTATCCAGAAGCTGGTCACGGGTGAATACCCGATTGTAGTTGGAAGTCAGGAAATAAAGAAGCTCCAATTCCTTGGGAGGAACGTCCACCGCCTTGCCGGCCAGCTTCAGTTCGTATTTCTGCTTGGAAATCTCAAGATTATCAAACTTGATCACTTCATCGGTATTAAAATGATCTCTGGTGTGATATCTTCTCAGGACCGCTTTAATACGAGCAGCAACCTCTTTCATATCAAAGGGCTTTACCACAAAGTCATCTGCGCCCAGTTCCAGGCCCAGGACCTTATCAAACATTTCCCCTTTGGCAGAAAGCATAATGATCGGCTTTGCGCTCTGCTCGCGGATCTCGCGGCATACCTGCCAGCCGTCTTTTTTCGGCATCATAATATCCAGAAGCACAAGGTCGGGCTCAAAGATCTTAAATACTTCCACACCTTCGGCACCGTCGTTTGCACATTTCACTTCATATCCGTCGTTTTCCAGATACATCTTTAAAATTTCGCAGATATTCAGATCGTCATCAATTACGAGAATTTTATTTGCCATTGCTGCCACCTTCCTAAATTGCTTAAGTCCATAAAACTCTATAGGTCATTGTAACATCTTTTTCAAAAAAATGCAATAGAAATTTTTCTCATTCCCGTAAATCTGTTTACATTTTCCCCGAAAAGGGCCCTGTTTTGACAAAAAAAGACCCTTGCCGAGAGCAAGAGTCTTTTGATTTGTATTTTTCTTAATCCAAGATTCCGGCAAAGAATACTTGTTCTCCTGCCGCCAAAGCGCGGGCTGCAAAATCGTGCATATCGCGAACACTGACGTCCTCTGCCTTTACCCCTGCGCCAAAACTTTCCTTCTTCAAAGAAGCGTAGAAAGGATCGGATAAGAAGGTGGTACGGATATAGTAGGTTTTCCGGCAAAGATCGTTGGCAATGGCCATTTTCTCTGCTTTTTCATTGTAAAGACCGCCAAGGCCTACGCTCTGATCCACCAGGTCCTGCACAACCGCATAACCGGTAGGATACCGTCCTGCACCGGCACCGATAAAGTGGGTCTTGCCGATGTGACTTCCGTCAAAGGCGATAATATTGTCACAGCCGTGAATATTTCCTTCAGGGGTGTTTTTAGAAACCATGGTAGGCTCAACGAAAGCCGCTACCTTGTCCCCGTCCCCTACCCGGTAAGCACTGCCTAAAAGCTTTAATACCAGGCCGTTTTTACGGGCAGTATCAATATCGCACTTTGCTACGCTGCGGATACCGAAGCTGTCTACCTTTTCATCATCCAGCGCTACGCCGAAAGAAACGTTGGCGGAAAGGGTGGTCTTGTGTCTGGTATCAAGGCCGTCAATATCGGAAGAAGGATCTGCTTCCGCAAAGCCTAAGCGCTGGGCTTCGGCAAGGGAAGGATCAAACTCTTCGCCGCGGGTTTCCATAGCGTCCAGAATAAAGTTTGTGGTACCGTTCATAATGCCGTAAACACCGGCAATACGGGAAACTCTATGAGCTCTCTGCAGATTTACCAGCCAAGGGATACCGCCGCCGGCCGCCGCCGTAAAGCGAAGGGAAACGCCCTTTTCCTTGGCAAGACGAACAAGCTCGCCGTAATAAAGGCTGATCATAAGCTTATTTGCGGTAACCACGTTTTTGCCGGCCTCCAGAGAAGCCTTTACAAATTCGTAAGCGGGATGAAGACCGCCGATGAGCTCTACCACCGTATCAATTTCCGGATCGGTGAGGATCACGCTGATATCCCGGATAAGCTTTTCGCCCAGTTCCGGCAGATCTCTTAAATCCAGCACGTATTTTACTTGAAATTCCGGCTTTTCCAGAAGGATATCGTATACACCCTTACCGACGGTGCCGTAGCCCAAAAGTCCAACGACCATAAATACCTCCGAAATGCACTGTGCCAATGACAAAATGCACGAAAAAAGTTCTAAAATTTATCCATTCCTTGAAAACAAGGCAAATTTCACCAGATTTATAGGTACCATACAAGGTAACACAAATTATAGGAAAAGTCAAGGAATTTTTTCAAAATCAGGGGCGTTCCGGTGGTTTTCTCATCCTCTTTTTTCATATCATAGGACGGGAATGAAAAAAGAAGAAAAGAAAAGCGAAAAAATCCAAAAGAGCCCTTGAAAAAAAAGAAGAAAAATGCTACAATACAGCCGTATTTGTTTGATTGATCCGAAGGGCACCCTGTCCCTTTGAAAAAATTGGTTTCAGAAAGGATCCGGTATGTATCAGATCACGAAAAAGAGAGTGCTGAACGACTCTGTTATTGAGCTTTGCATTCTTGCGCCCCGGGTTGCCAAAAAGGCACAGCCCGGTCAGTTTATCATTTTGCGGGTAGAGGAAGAAGGAGAAAGAATTCCTCTCACCGTTGCCGGCACCGACCCGGAAAAAGGCACCGTCAAGATCATCTATCAGATCGTAGGCGCCACCACCAAAAAGCTTTCCCTGAAGGAAGAGGGTGACAGCCTTTGTGACTTTGCAGGTCCTTTGGGTACTCCCACCCGTCTTTCGGGACTGAAAAAGGTTTGTATCATCGGTGGCGGCGTAGGCTGTGCCATTGCCCTGCCTATCATTGAAAAGCTTCATCAGATGGGCGTGGAGACCTGCGGCATCATCGGTTTCAGAAACCGGGATCTTGTAATTTTAGAAGAAGAATTCAAATCCAATTCCGACCGTCTGTTCGTTATGACCGACGACGGCTCCTACGGGGAAAAGGGCAACGTTACCATGCCCCTGAAAACCCTTTTGGAGCAGGGCGAAAAATTTGATGAGATCATCACCATCGGCCCCCTTGTTATGATGAAATTCGTTACTCTCACCGCAAAGCCCTTCGGCGTGCCCGTTACCGTTTCCATGAACCCGGTTATGATCGACGGTACCGGCATGTGCGGCGGCTGCCGCCTCACCTTAAACCGGGACGGCAAAAAGATCACCAAATTTGCCTGCGTTGACGGTCCGGACTTTAACGGCTATGAAATTGATTTTGACGAGGCCATGAGCCGCGGCAGAATGTACCAGGATTTTGAGCGTCACTGCTACGAAGACACCTGCAATCTCTTTTTAAAGGAGGTACAGTAATGGCAAAAGCGAATATGTCCCCTACCCGGAACCCCATGCCCAGCCAGGACCCGGTGCTTCGCGGCAAAAATTTTGACGAGGTAGCCCTTGGTTACTCGGAAGAAACCGCCATTTTAGAGGCCCAGAGATGCCTGGAGTGTAAGAATATGCCCTGCGTTTCCGGTTGCCCGGTAAAGATCCGCATCCCTGAATTTATTTCCCGCATCAAAGAAGGAGATTTCGAAGGCGCCTACCAGATCATCGCAAAATCCTCTTCCCTTCCCGCCGTTTGTGGCAGAGTTTGTCCCCAGGAGACCCAGTGCGAAGAAAAGTGTTTAAGAGGGATCAAAGGCGAATCCGTCGGCATCGGCAGACTGGAAAGATTTGTTGCCGATTGGCACAATACCTTCTGCTCTTCTCCCGCGGAAAAGCCGATTTCCAACGGCCACAAGGTTGCCGTCGTAGGCTCCGGTCCTTCCGGTCTTACCTGTGCCGGAGATCTTGCAAAACTTGGCTATGACGTAACCATTTTCGAGGCCCTGCACACCCCGGGCGGCGTACTGGTCTACGGCATTCCGGAATTCCGTCTTCCCAAAGCCATCGTGGCAAAGGAAGTAGAGGGTCTGAAGGCCCTTGGCGTAAAGATCGAAACCAACGTAGTCATCGGTAAAACCGTAACACCGGACGAACTGTTCGAAGAAGGCTTTGAAGCCGTTTTCATCGGTTCCGGCGCCGGCCTTCCCAACTTTATGGGGATCCCCGGTGAATCGTTAAAAGGCGTATATTCCGCCAACGAGTACTTAACCCGCAGTAACCTGATGAAGGCCTTTCGAAAAGACGCTGCCACCCCCATTATGAAGGGCGGAAAGGTTGCGGTAGTAGGCGGCGGTAACGTTGCCATGGACGCGGCAAGTCGGATCGTAGCCATGTCGTTCTGTGTGCCAAGGGGTTGGGTCTAGTC
>JAZNRO010000020.1:0-7029 GCA_045590715.1 Eubacteriales bacterium
TTTTTTACCCATAAAAAAGTCCGATTTATAGAAAAGTTTAATTATTATTACTGATTTAATCTTTGAAAATTAATTTGCGATTAACTTTTGTTTGTTGTTTTGTACGGTTTAAGATCTAAAATAGTGTTTCTCCGGGGCTTAATGTGGTAAATTGACGGCCTTGGTTTGAAAACGCAATGTTGAATCCTACTCCTACAGTATTTGTTCCTGCTTGCAAATTAACACCTACGGAAGAAATGGAAGTTTGATCCCAAGTGTGAGCATATTGCAGTCTTGCACGTCCATTAAAATTCACAAAATTGCCATTATATTTTGCAAAGACCGATATGTGTTTGCCGTGATACCTATATGTTACCATATTAGTTAAAGCATTGTAGTTTGTGACTTGCGCATAATCCTGAAATTGATGAAATACACCATATCTTGAATCAATATTTCCTGTTGGAGAATGCGTTGTTTTTGTTAAATTTCCATTGCCAGCTGATACATATAACCAAGTATCTAAAAGAGCACAACCGGAGAAACTTCCGGACAAATCATAAAGGGAAATTCCTACTCCGTTAAGTCCACCAACATTGTAATTTTGACCTACAGAAGGAAAATATGGAGGAGTAACATCATTAACCCAAGAATTGTCTGACCACCAAACGCCAGCACCTAGTTCCCATGTATCATCAGAAGGTTCATAAAGGATTATAACATTATTATAACTCAAGGCTGTTGGGGATGAACGGACCTGTTCTTCTTTTTTAGTTTTCTTATATTCCTCTACCGAACTCTCAAGGGCATATATGCCCAGTTTTTCTAGTTCAGCAAGTGCGAGATCAACGTCCATTTCACCAGAAAAAAACTTTGAATAAATTTCATATTTCTGGTTATTTCGTTTTTCTGCATCCATAGAGAGGACACGCTCTTTTATATTGTTTTCTAGGCAAAAATCTCTTAGAGCTCTTTTTTCTGCTACAATACTATTGGTTTGTAGAGACTTTGCTGATGCTCCGATAGTAAATGATACGCTAAAAATCATAGCTATGCTTAACAAAATACAAATATATTTTTTTGATGTTTTTTTCATTGTGTGTCCCTCTCCTTTCAAGACATATAGCGGAACCAATGGAAAAATTGGAATCTATCTTACCCAAGTTAATCCACTGAAAATATTGTTACCAAGTTCTTTGATTGCTTCTGCTAATTCATAAAAGCCTATTACAAGGCCAACTGTTATGATTAGTGCTGTAATAATAACAACAATTGCGGTTTTCTTGTCCACTTTTTACCTTTCTTTTAGCAAATCCACAACATTTTTATTTAATCAATTTTTAAAAACTGAAAGCTTCACCTTGTGGAAAGAAATATCTTGCTAAAAATTGTAATATAAAGAGTAATAAAAAATCGCATAAGTTAATGCAAAATCTGATTTGCCTTTAACCTATGCGAAGAATAAAATACATTTAATGGGGTATGATCTGTTTCCAACCAGATATGGTCTTTTATATGTTCGCATAGGATTTGAATTTAAAAATTTTAAGTTAAATACCATACCAGTCTCACCTTCTTTCTTTTTAAATTAATTTGGTTTTGTAGTATATATACCATTATTTTCTAACCAATTCATTTATAACATAAAATAGTATGACTGTCAACGCTTTTTTTGTTAATTTTTGTCGAAATTAACATTTTTGTTTGTAGAATAATTATATCAAGCAAAGGAAGAGGTGGAACGGGTATTTCATATTAATATATTTTCGATAATATGAAAAAATAGTGTTTTCTATTTTCAGTTTTGAAACCGTCGTCTCTTTTATAAGGCATAAAAACAAAAGCAGGTAGAATTTTTCTACCTGCTATTTTCTTTTCATTTTTATTTACACTGGTTCAAAAGACGAACGATCTCGGTCGCGAATTCTTCGCCGCTGCCGGGTCTGTATTTGCAAACGAATACTTCATAAGCGCCGTGGGGGAAGGCCTGGGCGGAAGGAATATAGCCCATGTGACCGTTGGTATAGGAGCAGGTGAAGGTCATTTCAAAGGGAGAAGCGCTTCTGATCTCTACTCCGTTGGTGTCAAACATTTCGTAAGGTGCGGCGGTAAAGGCGATATCACCGATACTAACCGCGGTAAAGGGCATGGGAATGGTGGTGGTACCGGCGGCGATGAGATTTGCTCTTGTGATGATACCGGCTACTTCGTAGTTGCTGGCAAAGCCTTTTTCTGCTCTGGCGGCTTTCTTATCTGCTTCGGTCTTCTTGCTGTTTACATACTGTGCGTCGGCCACTCTCTGTTCATCGGGAACCCAAACGGTAGCGTCGTAATTGTTGTGAGCCACTTTGATCTTGCCGGTTTGAACTTCTTTTTCACCCTTGATGGCGTCCTTCACGGTGTTTACCAGTGCAGGGGTAGCCAATTTATAGTTGGCATAAAGTCTTGCGCCCTTTACGGGGGACATAAAGTTTAAGTTACCGCCGGCGCCCTGGTGATAAGCAAAGTGTACGTCCAGGTCTTTTTCAGCTTTTTCGCGGAAGGTGTGCACGAAGTTTGCGCTGATCTTGCCGTCAAGAGACTTGGAAGCGTCGTAGTGGGTCTGGTAGTTTACCAGAAGAACGTCCTTTTTCTCTCCTCTATCAAAACGGATCACGCGCATTTCGGTATCTGCTTCGGATTCGTGCTTCGCGTCGGGGTTGGTGGAGTTGGTGGAATAGGTGCCGTCAGGCAGAAGGTATCTGCGCACGAAGGTAATGCCTTCGGTATGGGCAGAGCCTACGAAAGCTTTTGCAGGGGTCAGATCAAGAAGCGCAGTGATAACTGCTTTTTCCAGCTTCTCATAAAACATTTTCTGCCAGCGGATAATGACTGCGTCTTCGTCGAACCGTTCATTGTCGGGGGCGTGGTGGGTGTGAGTAGCGTTGAGGAAAATGTTTTCCGCAGGAATTTTTACCTTTTCGGTAATGATCTTTTTACATCTCTGAACGAAGCTTTCCGGAACACCGCGCAGGTCCACGCTCATGAGAAGAAAAGCGGTCTCGCCGTCGCTCATGGCGGTACAGGTCAGCTGAACCGGGTCGTTGATGGTATTTGCGATGTTGTTTACGCCGTTGATAATAATGGGGGTTTCCTCGGGGGAAACGTCTTCTCTGGCGTAGCCTACGCTAAATCCCTTGGGATAGGAAATTTTAGAAGCGTCAAGCTTTGTTTCTTCGGTCTCTTTAACGGTTTCTCCAGCCGTTTCACCGGGGGTATCGGAAAGGGTGGAAGCACAGCTAAACAGAGGAAGGGTCAGTGCCAGAATACAAAAAATTGCAAGAATTCTTTTCATATTTGACTCCTTGAAGCATTTTTTTATAGTCTACCACACAAAAATTTCTTTTACAATAGAAAATGCTTTTTGTAACAAAAATTTAAGAACTTTTCAAAATTCGTTGCAAATTGGAAAATGTATGGTACAATCTAGGAAAAGGAGCGTGGACACGATGACGTTTACAAAGGCTGCAGAGATTCTCGGCATTTCGGAATTTCCCCCGGAAATGGATGAAATTTATGAGAATATGAAAAAAAGCGGGGAATACCCCTTTACCCGTGATACCATTGTTTATCTGGAAGAGAAATACGGCCTGTTTCAGGAATATTTTGAAGCGGTGCTGGAAGGATTTGACGATCTGGAGCGGGACCGGGCCAGAAAAGTGTGGGCTCTTACTGCCTCAGTTTACGGTCTTACCCATACAAGAGAGGAATTAAAGGCGTTAAAGCTTCCGGAAAGCGATATGACCCCGGCGGGACAGATGGCGCCCCTCTTTCCCTTGATCTGCCGGGCAGAAAAGTCTTACTTTGAATACCTTCGCCGGGGATTTCCCGAAGAAGAGGCCAGAGGGTATCTTCGCACCTATAAAAACAGCATCGGCACTTCCGTGGTCCGTACCGGAAAACCCGGGATCCAGAAGACTTATTTTGATTGGTCCAGCCTTTACGCTTTTTGTGAGATCTTCAATATCGGCGGTTTTAATTTTGCTCTTGGCAAGGCAGATGAAACCACTTTCGTTTTGCAGAATAAAAAGACGGGAGAGATTCGCGTTCTTTTAAACGGCGTTTTATTCCACCGCTCGGGAATGCCCCTGGGCGCCGGGGATTTTACCGAAGAAGAAGGAAGCTACAAGGTGACCTTTGAAGAAACCGAAAGTGATTTTATGGGTTTTGCTTCCACCGGCCCTCTTTGCCCCTGTGAAAAAAAGAGTTTTTCCAAAGAAGAATGGCGCCTTGCTCTTTCTCCGGGAGACGATATTTTCGTTCTCCACATTCCCAAAGGAACCAGTCTTGCGCCGGAAGACGTGGCAGAGGCTTTCCGCTTGGCAAGAGAAGTGGCAAAGAGAAGCTACCCGGAAAAGAATATCAAGGGTGTTCGCTGTACCTCCTGGCTTTTGGAGCCGAAATTCGAAAGTCTTTTAGGGGAAAAATCCAATATCGCCCGATTTGGCGCACTTTTTACCCGTTATCCCTTCAAAAATAACGGAAACGGCATTTTCAGCTTCGCTTTCGGCGGCAAAAAGCCCCAGGATCTTCGCGATCTGCCGGAAGATACCTCCTTGCAGAGAAAGGTAAAGGCCCTGTATCTGGAAGGCGGCCGCATTTTCAGCTACGGCGGGTTTATCATTGACGAAGGCGCACCGAAATAAAAAGAAATAAAAAGAAAAAGCAGGTAGTTTTCTACCTGCTTTTTTGTTTTCGCTTTATTTACAAGCGTTCAAAAGGCGAACCAGTTCTCCTGCAAATTCTTCGCCGATGCCGGGGGTATATTTACAAGTAAATACTTCGTATCCGCCGTTGGGGAAGGCAAGAGCCGAGGGAATGTAGCCCATGTGACCGTTGGTATATGCGCAAATAAAGGTCATCTTATAGGGGGAAGCGGCGCGGATCTCCATACCGTTGGTATCAAACATTTCGTAAGGTGCGGCGGCAAAGCCGATGTCACCGATACTAACTGCGGTAAAGGGGAAGGGAACGGTGGTGGTATTCTGTTCGTACAGGAGAGAGTAGCGGGAAATAATGCCCTTCATTTCTCTTTCGTCGGTAAAGCCCTTTGCCTTCATTTCGGCATCTCTTAAGTTTACGTCGGAGATCTTTAAAATTTCTCTGGCTTCCTGGGCTCTTGCGGGATCTACGTCCCAAACCTTGGCGTCGTAAGTGCTGGAGGCAACCTTGATCTTGCCGGTTTCCGCCTTGGTTTCACCCTTGATGGCGTCTTTCACAGCGCCCATAAATACGGGGATGGTCTTTTTGTAGTTGTCGTAGAGTCTTTTGCCGGGGATGGGAGAATTAAAGTTGATATTACCGCCGGCACCCTGGTGATAGGCAAAATGAACGTCCAGCTCTTTTTCGGCCGACTGTCTGAAATCGTGAATGAAGTTTGCACTGATCTTGCCTTCCAGCGCAGAGGTAGAGCAGTAGTGGGTCTGGTAGTTTACCAGAAGAACGTCCTTCTTATTTCCTCTATCAAAGCGGATGGCGCGAAGCTCCGTATCGGCTTCGGATTCGTGTACAGCGTCTTTTCTTTCAATGGTGTTCCAGATAAAAGAGCCGTCGGGCAGAAGGAATCTGCGCACGAAGGTAACGCCCTCTACCTTGCCGGTACCTACAAAAGCTTCTGCGGGAGCAAGGTCTAAAAGAGCGGTGATAACTGCTTTTTCCAGCTTTTCATAGAACATTTTCTGCCAGCGGACTACAACGGGGTTTTTGTCAAACTGTTCGTTGTCGGGAGCGTGGTGGGTATGGGTGGCGTTAAGGAAAATGTTTTCTGCGGGAATTTTTACCTTATCGGTAATGATCTTCTTGCATTTCTGAACGAATTTTTCCGGTACGCCGCGAAGGTCTACGCTCATTAAAAGAAATACGTTTTCTCCGTCACACATGGCGGTACAGGTCAGCTGAATCGGGTCGTTGATGGTGGTGGCGGTGGCAGTGCCGTTGATGACGATGGGGGTCTCCTCGGGGGAAACGTCTTCTCTGGCGTAGCCTACGCTAAATCCCTTGGGATAGGAGATCTTGGAAGCGTCTAATTTTTCTTCGGTCTGGGTCGCGGTCATATCTTCCGTCTGGGTTTCGCTTCCCAAGGTGGAGGCGCAACTAAACAGAGGAAGGGTCAGCGCCAGGATACAAAAAACAGCGAGAATTCTTTTCATAATGGCTCCTTGAGTCTTTTTTTCTAATGTACCATAGAAAATGGCTTTTTTCAAGAGAAAATTTCGTTGACCGAACGAATTTTGTGTGCTATCATAAGGCTAGAAAATTCGGAGGGATATCATGAGAGATTATAAGAAAGAAACAGAAGAAAGAGTAGCCTTTATCCGCTCTCTTTTAAAGGAAAGCGGTGCAGAAGGGATCGTATTTGGAAATTCCGGCGGTAAGGACTGTGCGCTGGTTGGCATCCTTTGTAAAATGGCCTGCGAAAATACGGTCAGCGTTATGCTCCCCTGCTCTTCCAAAATGAATTTTACCAAAGACCTGGAAGATGCCAGAGCTCTTTGCGAAACCTTTCATATTGAAAACCGTATGGTAGATCTGACCCCCGCAAGAGATGCACTGGTGGCACAGATCGAAAAAGTAACAACGCTCAATTCCCCGGCTCTTGTGAATATTCCCCCAAGACTTCGTATGACCACTCTTTACGCCATCGGCGCCGCAGAAAACCGCCTGGTAGCGGGAACGGGCAACCGCAGTGAGCGTTTTATGGGCTACTTTACCAAGTGGGGCGACGGGGGACACGATTTTAATCCCATCAGTGACCTTGTGGTAGGGGAAGTGTACGAATTTTTGCGCTATCTCGGTGCCCCCGCGTCTATTATTGAAAAAGCGCCTTCCGCCGGTCTTTTTGAAGGACAGACCGATGAAAAGGAAATGGGCGTTACCTACGCGGCGGTAGACAAATATATTTTAACCGGCAAGGCGGAGGAAAAGGACCTTGAGATCATTGAGCGCTATCACAGAAGAAGCGGTCATAAGCTCTCTCCCGTACCAACCTTTGAAGCCTATCAAAAAGCAAAA
>JAZNRO010000021.1:0-3213 GCA_045590715.1 Eubacteriales bacterium
AAAAAGCGTGAGCGAAAGTAAATTGTTTTCTGTAGCAATGTGTGTCTACGGCAAGGATGATCCCGTCTGGTTTCACCAGACCGTTGACAGCCTATTGAATCAGACCGCCCCGCCCACGGAAATTATACTTGTGGTGGACGGTCCGGTTCCCGAAAAATTGAATCAAGAGATTGTGCGCTGCGAAGAGAACCCTATCTTTTGCGTGGTCAGGCTTCCTGAAAACGTAGGCCACGGAAACGCTCGCAGGATCAGTCTTTCTCATTGCAATCACGAATTGGTTGCCATTATGGACGCCGATGACATTTGTGTTCCCGACCGCTTTGAAAAGCAGCTTGCCATTTTTGAAAGCGATCCCACCCTTGCCATCGTAGGCGGAAACATTGCGGAATTTACTACAAGCGTAAATGAAGTGATCGGCCATCGGGTAGTACCCTCCGGTCACGATGATATTGTTACATATATGAAGACCCGCTGTCCCTTCAATCAGATGACGGTCATGTTTAAGAAGTCTGACATTGAGGAAGTGGGCGGTTACCAGGATTGGTATTGCAACGAAGATTATTTCCTTTGGGTTCGCCTTCTTTTGGGCGGCAAGCGTTTTGCCAATACCCCGGACGTTCTGGTCCAGGTACGCGTGGATGAAAATCTGTATAAAAGACGGGGCGGATGGAAGTATTTCAAGAGCGAAGCAAAACTGCAGAAACTGATGTACAAGGAAGACGTGATCTGTCTTGGCACCTACCTTTCCAACGTGACCATTCGCTTATTTGTTCAGGTATTGATGCCAAATTCCTTAAGAGCGGTGGTTTTTAAAACCTTCTTTCGTTCAAAAGAACTGGAAAAAAGAGCTTAAAGGAATCGCAAAATATGGAAGAACTTACCATATCCGAAATCAAAGAATACAGTTTCCGGGTCCTTTGCGCATTAAAGGACGTTTGTGAAAAAAATCAGATCTCTTATAGCCTGACCGGCGGCACCTTGCTTGGCGCTGTTCGCCATAAAGGCTTTATTCCTTGGGACGATGATATCGATATTATGATCCCAAGGCCCGATTACGACCGTTTGATGAAGATCCTAAAGGAAGATCCTTCTGACGATTTTCGGCTTTTGTCTTACGAAACCTTAAGAGAAGATTATGTATACGCCTTTGCCAAGGCTTGTCACCCGGACACGGTGCTTTATGAAACCGATCGGGTACAGACCAAAGAGAAACTGGGCGTTTACGTAGATATTTTCCCCATTGACGGCGCAGGAAACACTCCTTTTGGTGCAAAAGTGAGAGTGAAGACGTTTCAGTTTTTGCACGGACTGAAAATTTCTTCCGCCTGGACCTCGTATCATCGCTCCAATCTTCGGAAATGGTATTACGAACCCCTTCGGTATCTGTGCTATATATTTAGCAAAATATTAGGGCGAAAACTCATTGACCGGTTTGTCTTCGGCTTCTTAAAGCAAAAGCCCTTTGAAAAATGCGCCTTTGCCGGAAGGCTGGTAGGGGATTTCGGTTCCCGGGAAGTAATGCCCCGTAGCCTTTTTGAGAAAAAAACGAAGCTTACCTTTGAAGGGGAAAGTTTTGATGCCATTGCAGACTACGATACCTTTTTAAAGAATTTATACGGGGATTATTTAACCCTGCCCCCGGAAGAAAAACAGGTGACCCATCACAAGTTTCGGGCCTATCGGGTGAAAAAATGAAAGTTCTTCTTATCAGTCATACACCGATCTCTACGCAGAATAATATGGGCAAGACCTTTCGCTCTTTGTTTTCGTCTTTTGATGCGGAAGAGATTTGTCAGTTTTATATTTATCCTTCTTATCCCGATGATTTTTATTGCTCTTCTTTCTATCGGGTAACGGAAAAAGATCTTTTGAAGCATGCTTTTCCCGGCGGCAGAGTGGATGAAACGAAAATTCATTCCGGCCAGCGCCTTTATGAGAAAAAAGAGGACGAAGGATTTTATCGCAGTGTGAAGAATAAATCTGCTTTTCGCCGGATCGCCCGGGATCTTCTTTGGTTTTTCGGGAATTGGTACAACGGGAAATTAAAGCACTGGATCCTTACAGAACAGCCTACCCATATTTTTCTGGCTCCCGGTCCTTCCGCTTTTATCTATTCCATTTGTTTGAAAATCGCAAAGGATTTTGATCTTCCCATTATTACTTATCTTTGCGACGAGTATTACTTTGTAAAACCCGGAAAGACCTTTTTAGAAAAAATTTTGCAAAGACATTTAAAGAAAAATATTGAAAAGGTCATGAAGAATTCCTCTCATATTTTTGCCATCAGCAAAGAAATGAAGGAAGCATACGGCGCTCATTTTTCCGTGCCGACCTCTCTTCTTATGACCGGCAGTGAGAGGGAAGAGGCTTTTTCTTCCGAAAGGAAAGAAGTCAGCAATTTTTCCTACTTTGGAAATATCAGATTAGGGCGGGCGAAGTCCCTTCGTGATATTGGCCTTACTTTGGATGAGATCAATTCCGAAAGGAAAACACATCTTATCTTAAATATCTATACCGGAGAGAAAGATAAAACCTTTTTATCTGTTTTCGATGGGGTAAAAAGCATCCGGGTGCAAGGATTTTTATCCGGCGATGCTTATGAGAACGCTATGGAAGAAACACACGTAATTCTCCATACGGAATCCTTTGAAGAAGAGATGATCGACAGAGTGCGCCACTCGGTTTCCACAAAAATTGCTTCGGCCCTGGCTTCCGGAATCCCGCTTTTTGCTTACGGCCCCGAAGAAGTTTCTTCTATGAAGCATCTGATGGAAAATGATTGTGCCCTTTGCGCTACCAAAGATACGGAACTGAAGGAAAAGATCGAACTTCTTTTGGATTCCCCCGATCTTCGGAAAAAATTCGTTTCCGGTGCGCTTTTAACGGCGAAAACCTATCACAACGCTACCCGTAACAGCAAAATGCTCTATGATTTAATGCAAAATTTACGTTCAAAGCAGTTTTAACTGTTTGGATAAATGAAAAAAAGGAGAAAGGTTCATGAAAACAAAAATGCAAAAACTGATTTCTCTGTTCCTTGCTTTGGTAATGGTGGTGGGCATTGCCCCCATGACCGCCCTTGCCGCTTGGGATAACGTAGTATTCGAAGGTACCAAACTGGGTACCGAAGATTACTACAACGTAATCTCCAAAAAAGACTGGGTACTGGTGCCCGGCGCTGCCACAGAAACCGAAATGGTTCTGAATAATGCC
>JAZNRO010000022.1:0-2328 GCA_045590715.1 Eubacteriales bacterium
TGATTCCTTTGTAATAACCTTTATTTCTGCCTTTGTGCAGGGCGCGGCGATCTCTATGATGTTTAGTATTCTCATCAACTGCTTTATGCGCACCTGGG
Source organism: Eubacteriales bacterium (assembly GCA_045590715.1). GTDB lineage: Bacteria > Bacillota > Clostridia > Oscillospirales > SIG627 > RGIG5579. Next base: position 99 of record JAZNRO010000022.1, read on the forward strand.
CAGAGATCCGCACTTCCTTTTATTCGGATCAGTCTTATCTTACTCATACGCTTCCGGTAGAAAAGAAGACTCTTTATCTTTCCAAGGTCATCTCTGCCGCTGTTCTCGTTTTGATTAGTATGCTGGTGGTCCTTATTTGTCTTGCTATCCTCTTTTTAAAGGGAAATACCGTTGATTTCCTTAAAGCGGTTTTGGAGCCCGTCGCCCTTTATTTTGATATGAAAATTTGGGTGATGCTGACTGCTCTTTTTGTACTGATCTATCTGGAACTGATGAGCGGTATGGCAAGCGGATTTTTCGGACTTGTTTTCGGTCACACAAGGCTTCAGCATAAGATCCTTTTTTCCGTTGCTTTCGGGTTTTTGTTTTACCTTGCGGGAGAAGGAGTCCTTGTGATTGTGATGTTTGCGCTTGGTCTGATGCACCCTTCTTTTATGGACATTTTTAAAACAAACGATCTTTTCGCCTTGAATTCAGATCATGCGGTGCTTCTTGTTATCATATCTTTTGTGGTATATTTCCTTTTCACCGTGTTTGGATTTTTCCTGGGATACCGCATTTTCAAAAAAGGCGTAAACGTAGACTAAAAAAAGAAATCCCCGGCAAAGAATATCTTTGTCGGGGAATTTTTTTATCCAAAATACATAACGCCGAATTTTTCCGGATTGTGGAAGGAAGCTTCCGGCAGTACCGGAACCGGGTTCCAGGTAAAGTAGTGGGGGCGCTCTGTTTTATCACCGCATTTGTAGCAGTTTGCCCGGATGGACTTGCCTTTCTGGGCCTTGAAATCCGGGAAGAACTGGCGGATAAAGGAGTAAGGAACGGTATAGGTTACCTCCCAGCCTTTTTCCAGTTTCTTTCCTTGGGGTAAAATGGCAGGCTCTTCGGGAATAAAGCGTACCAGTGTTTTTACGTTAGAGCCGTGACCCAAGAAGATGGCCCCGGTTAAGTTGCATTCGATATTAAAGTATCTATTATCGCCTTCCATGGGGCAGAAGAAGAATTCCATACAGCTGTCTGCACAAACCTCGCCCAGGGGATTTTGTTCCTCGGCACGGATATTTTCTTCATCGCAGGAAAGGCGTACGTAAAGAGCCTCTTCGTCATAGCAGATCTGCCCTTTTGCCTGGATAAATACTTCTTCTCCCTCGAAAAGGGGAGTGTCAATGGAAAGGAAGGGTACCTTGGACCAGATATCGCCTTCGGGCTTTTGAATTATGGTATATTCTTTCATAAGTTGCTCCTTTTTGCTTGATGGTTTATTATCCCATAAAAATCGTGATCTTGTCAAGAAAATTTAGGCATCCTTGGTAATGAGAATTGCAATGGGAGGATCGCCTGCCCGATTTACAAAATCGCATACCAAAACGGAATACCGATTTTGATCCAGTGTTTTTACAAAAGAAAGGATCGCATCCTTTTCTTCCGTTCCGTTTTCCTTTCCGTAGTAAAGGCAAAGGGTCATTTTTCCGCCCGGTTTCAATAAATCAAGAGCGTCCTTTACAGCGGGAATAGAGCTTTCTGCCCGGGAAAATACATTGTGATCCCCACCGGGTAGCCAACCGAAATTAAATACGATGCCGTCTACGCTTTTCTGCTCAGCAAAATCAGAGATCTTGCTGTGGCAGGAGAGATAGGCCTTTGCCCAAGTGATATTGTTTTCCGTTAGCAGAGTGTTTGTCATTTCAACCGCTTCTTTTTGTATGTCCAGTGCCACTACTTTTCCTGTTTCTCCAACAAGATTTGCTAAAAACAGGGTATCCCTTCCTTTGCCGGCGGTGGCGTCGATGCAAAAGTGGCCGGGTTTTATATTTTCTGCCATAAATTTGTGAGTCAGCCCTAGCGCATTAAAGGGAAAAGTCATAAAAACTCCTTAAAATTAATTTCTTTGTTTTCTTGACGAAAGAGGGGATTTTGTGTATACTTTATGAGATTTGAAAAAGAGAAAGGAGAAAGAAAATGTCAAAAGATCTATACCTTGTTTTAACGCAGACAGGTTCTATTTGGGCCCAGGCCATTAAGGTCTACACCCGTGATGCGTATAACCACGTTTCCATTGCACTTTCTCCCGATCTTGATCCAATGTTTTCTTTCGGCCGCCGTCAGACCTATAACCCCTTTTGGGGAGGCTTTGTAAAGGAGAGGAAAGACGCCGGCATTTATAAGCGTTTTCCCAAAACAAGATGTGCGGTGCTCCGGCTCACCGTATCCGAGGAGATCTATGATTCTA
>JAZNRO010000023.1:0-17654 GCA_045590715.1 Eubacteriales bacterium
TACCGGCCTTTGCCTGTATCTGACCCACGGGCTTTCCGCTCACTGCATGACCGCCCGTCAGCACCTGGCAGAATGGATCGTTGAAAAGGTGGACGATCTGGTTCTGGATAATATGGGTCCCAGATTTCAGAATTATTCTGCATTTATCATCGCAATCTTGGCTCTTTCGGCTTTCTCCAGTCTGCTGTCCCTATTCGGGCTCTTCCCGCCCACTTCGGATATCAATATCGTAGGGGGATGGGCGATCCTGGTATTTATTCTGATTACCTACTGGAAATTAAAAGGCGGTGTATTGAATTACCTGAAAGGCTTTACAGAGCCAATCCCTTTGATGACGCCATTAAATATTTTAGGTGAAGTTGCCACCCCCGTTTCCATGGCTTTCCGTCATTACGGAAACGTATTATCCGGTTCGGTAATTGCCGTGCTGATCGCTTCCGCTCTTCAAGGCCTATCAGCTCTGATTCTTGGCTTCTTGCCGGGATTTTTAAGTGAAATTCCCTTATTCCGCGTAGGACTCCCTGCGGTACTGTCCGTTTATTTTGATATCTTCAGCGGCTGTATGCAGGCTTATATCTTTGCTATGCTCACAATGCTCAATATCTCCACAAACTTCCCGGAAGAAGCCTACGAAGAGAGAATGAGAAAAAAGGCAAAGAAAATGAAAAAAGTTTAAAAATAAAAATTTATATATCATTTTTGGAGGAAAATTATGGAACTCGCAATCGGTATTATTTTAGGATGCTGTGCTTTAGGCGCAGGTATTTGTATGGGTATTGGTGCAGTAGGCCCCGGTATCGGTGAAGGTAACGCCGTATCCAAGGCTTGTGAAGCAATCGGCCGTCAGCCCGAAAGCAAAGGCGCCGTTACTTCTACCATGATCATGGGTTGTGCTATTTCGGAAACCACCGGTATCTACTCTCTGGTTATCTCTATCCTTTTGATCTTCGTTGCCCCCAGCATTCTTGTAAACACTCTGGTAAAAGCCATCCAGGCTCTTTCTTAAGTTTAAGCTTTTCGTTATGCAAAGTTTAGACGTAATTTCCGTAAACCTGTGGCATATTCTGGTTTCTCTTGCAAACCTTGCGCTTTTGTATTTCGTAGCCAAGAAATTTCTGTACGGTCCGGTAAAAAAGATCCTGGTAGACCGTCAGAATACCATTGACTCTCGCTACGAAGCGGCAGAAAAGGCAGAAAGCGATGCCCTGGAAAACAAAAAAGCATACGAAGAAAAGCTGTCCACTGCCAAAGAAGAAGCGGACAGTATCCTTCAGTCTGCCGTAAACGATGCCAAAGAGAGAGAAAAAGAAATTTTAAATCAGGCAAAGGATCAGGCGGAAGGTATTATGCGCCGTGCGGAAGAGAATGCCGCGCTTGAAATGAAAAAAGCAGAAAGCGCTATCAAGGAAGAGATCGTGGAAGTATCTACCGCTCTTTCCGAAAAGCTTCTTAATAGAGAAATCAAAACAGAAGATCACAAAGCGCTCATCGACCGCTTCATTGATGAGATAGGTGACGAAAATGAATAATGCCGTCAGTGAATACGCTGTCAGCCTTTTTATGCTGGGTGAAGAAAAAGGATTAACGAAAAAATATGCCCGGGACCTTGAAACGGTAAAAAATCTTACCGAAGAAAATCCGGAGTATCTTTCCCTGCTTCACTCCCCCGCTCTGTCCATACCGGAAAGACTGGATCTTGTTGAAAAGGCTTTTGGCTCTTTAGAGTCCGAGCACATTCTCTCCTTTTTAAAGCTTTTATGCGAAAAGGGACATATTTTAAAGCTTCCCGCTTGCATTGCCGACTTTTTTGAACTGATGAAAGAAGCGGAGAACGTACTTGCGGTTACGGTATTTTTTGCAGAAGAACTTTTGCCGGAGCAAAAAGACCGCCTTTTTGAAAAACTTACGAAAAAGACCGGAAAGAAACTTGAAATCCGTTATGTAAACGATCCTTCCCTCATCGGAGGAATCCGAATTCAGATGGAAGATAAGATTTTAGACGGAAGTCTTTCCGGCAGACTTAACTCAATTAAGGGAGCACTTGAAAAATGAACAGCCCCAACGAAATTTCCAGCATTATCAAAGCACAAATTGAACATTATAAAGTCCGCACCGAAATGACCGAAACCGGCAAGGTTATCCTGGTTGGCGACGGTATTGCCAGAGTATTCGGACTGAGAAACTGTATGGCGGGAGAACTACTTGAATTCGAAGACGGTTCTTACGGTATGGCGCAGAACCTGGAGGAAGAAACCGTTTCTGTTGCCATTTTATCCAATGAAAACAGTATCCGCGAAGGCAGCGGTGTAAAGCGCACCGGCAAGGTACTTGCTGTACCGGTAGGCGAAAATATGCTGGGCAGAATCGTCAATGCTCTGGGTGAGCCTATTGACGGCAAAGGCCCCATTGAAACCACAAAGACTCATCCCATTGAATCGGAAGCGCCCGGTATCATTGAAAGAAAGAGTGTTTCCGTTCCCTTGCAGACCGGTATCAAGGCCATCGACAGTATGATCCCCATTGGGAGAGGTCAGCGTGAGCTGATCATCGGCGACCGACAGACCGGTAAGACCGAAATTGCCATTGACACCATCATCAACCAGAAAGACACCGGTGTACTTTGTATCTACGTTGCCATCGGTCAGAAGAGTTCCACCGTGGCACAGATCGCAGAACAGCTGATTCAGAACGGTGCCATGGATTACACCATCATCGTATCTGCCACCGCTTCCGAAACCGCTCCCCTTCAGTACATTGCTCCTTACAGCGGCTGTGCTATGGCAGAGTATTTCAGAGAGCAAGGAAAAGACGTTCTCATCGTTTACGATGATTTAAGCAAGCACGCTGTGGCTTACCGTGCCCTTTCCCTTCTGATCCGCAGACCTCCGGGCCGTGAAGCGTACCCCGGTGACGTTTTCTATCTCCACTCCAGACTTTTGGAGAGAGCTGCCTGCGTAGACGAAGCCTACGGCGGCGGTTCTATCACTGCCCTGCCCCTCATTGAGACCCAGGCAGGTGACGTTTCCGCTTATATTCCTACCAACGTAATTTCCATTACCGACGGACAGATCTTTTTGGAAACGGAACTGTTCCACTCCGGCATTATGCCCGCTATCAACCCCGGTATTTCCGTTAGCCGAGTAGGCGGTTCTGCCCAGCTGAAGGGTATTAAAAAGGTTTCCGGTGAACTGAAACTGCTGTATTCCCAGTACCGCGAACTGCAGGCTTTTGCCCAGTTCGGCAGTGATCTGGATGCAGATACCAAGAAGCGATTGAATATGGGTGAAAGAATCGTAGAGGTTTTAAAGCAGGAGCGGAACGCTCCCGTTCGCGTTGGCTGTCAGATCGCGATCATCTACGCCGTAACAAACGGGTATCTGGATGAAGTAGCGGTAAAAGATATCAAAGCATACGAAAAGAAGCTTTACGCTCTTCTGGAAAACCGTCACAAAGACTGGCTTTCCCGCGTAGAAGAAGGCCTCTTTGAAGACTGTGACGTAGATAAGCTCAAAGAGATTCTCTCTGATATGAAGGTATAATCATGGCAGGAAACACAAAAATCCTACGAAACCGGATCAAAAGTGTTACCTCCACCCTACAAATGACCAAAGCGATGGGCCTGGTAGCATCCTCTAAGATCCGCAAGGCCAACCAAGCCATGATAAGATCCAGGGAATACGCCGCTTCTTTCGAGAAGACCATTTCCCTTTTGACCAGCGACGAAAGCGCAAAAGAAAGCCCTTTTATGGCAAGAAGAGATACCGGCCGCACAAGACTTGTGGTAATTGCCGGTGACCGTGGACTTGCCGGAGGATATAACGCCAACGTATTCCGACTTTGTCAGACAATGCCGGATTCCGAGTTTATTCCTATCGGTAAAAGAGCCTGCGAACGCTTTTCTTCAGCCATACTCTCCTCGGAGCATTTCACTTTTTCCGATGCGAAAAAGATTTCCTATACCCTTTGCGCCGATTTTGCGGAAGGCAAATACGATAGACTCGGCATCGTCTACTCCCATTATCGCTCCGTCATGGAGCAGGAAGCCAAGATCCGCTGGATCCTTCCTTTGGAAAAAGGCGAAGGTCAGAAAACCCCTCCGGTTCTGGAACCGGATTTCAGAACGGTACTGGATCACGCCGTGAAGGAATACGTCAGCGGTATGATCACTTCTCTTGTAAGAGAAAGTTTTGCCTGCGAAGTTGCGGCAAGAAGAAACGCCATGGACTCTGCAGAAAAGAATGCAAGGCAGATGATCGACGATCTGACTCTTGCGTATAACAGAGCCAGACAAGGCGCCATTACCCAAGAAATTACAGAAATTGTTGCGGGAAGCGACAACACGAGGTAGTTCATTTATGAATCAAAAAGGTAAAGTTATACAGGTTATGGGACCTGTTGTAGACATTAAATTCGGCGAAGGCGCACTTCCCGAGATTTTAAATGCTCTTACGATGCCCATCGGTGACCGTACGCTTACCGTTGAAGTAGCCCAGCATATCGGTGACAACGTAGCCAGATGTATTGCTATGAGCTCTACCGACGGTCTTACAAGAGGTACGGAAGTAGTAAACACCGGCTCCCCTATCCGGGTTCCGGTAGGTAACTGCACCCTGGGCAGAATCTTTAACGTACTGGGCGATGCGGTGGATAATAAACCCAATCCCCAGGCAGAAGAGACCTGGAGCATTCACAGATCCGCTCCCAAATACGAAGATCTGGCTACCGAAACCAAGATCTTTGAAACCGGTATTAAGGTTATCGACCTGATCTGCCCCTATTCCAAGGGTGGTAAGATCGGTCTGTTCGGCGGTGCCGGTGTTGGTAAAACCGTTCTTATTATGGAGCTGATCAACAACATTGCAAAAGAACACGGCGGTATTTCCGTCTTTTCCGGTGTTGGCGAACGTACCCGTGAAGGAAACGATCTGTATCACGAAATGAATCAGAGCGGTGTTATTAAAAACACGGCCCTGGTTTACGGACAGATGAACGAACCGCCGGGAGCCAGAATGAGAGTCGGTCTTTCCGGTCTTACCATGGCGGAATATTTCCGCGATACCCAGGGCCAGGACGTGCTACTCTTTATCGACAATATTTTCCGTTTCACCCAGGCAGGTTCTGAGGTTTCCGCGCTTCTTGGCAGAATGCCTTCCGCAGTAGGTTATCAGCCCACCCTGGCAACGGAAATGGGTGCTCTGCAGGAAAGAATCGCTTCTACCAAGAAGGGTTCTATCACCTCTATTCAGGCTGTATACGTACCGGCAGACGACTTAACGGACCCTGCCCCTGCCACCACCTTTGCTCATCTGGATGCAACCACGGTACTGGCAAGAAACATTGCCTCCCAGGGTATTTATCCGGCAGTTGACCCCTTGGAGTCTTCCAGCCGTATTCTCTCCCCCGACGTAGTAGGAGAAGAGCATTACAAAGTAGCAAAAGAAGTACAGAGAATTCTTCAGAGATACAACGAACTGATGGATATTATCGCCATTATGGGTATGGACGAGCTTTCCGATGAAGACAAGATCCTGGTTGCCCGTGCAAGAAAGATCCAGCGCTTCCTCTCCCAGCCCTTTGACGTATCGGAGAAATTTACCGGTATTCCCGGAACCTACGTGCCCATTTCCGAAACCATCCGTGGCTTTAAGGAGATCATCGAAGGCAAACACGACGAGCTTCCCGAATCTGCTTTCCTTTACGTAGGCACCATTGATGAAGCCGTGGAAAAAGCAAAGAAGGTGTCCCAATGAACACTTTCCCCTTAACCATTTCTTCTCCTGACGGCAATATTTTTCAGGGAGAAGTGGTAAAACTGGACGTAAGAGGCCTGGAAGGAGATCTTGCCATTATGGCAGGACATATTCCCTTCGTTACTGCTATTCAAAAAGGTGTCTGCACCCTTTGGCCGGACGAGGAAACCTGTCAAAAAGGCTTTTCCGACGGTGGTATCTTAAGCGTAGATAAAAACGGAGCTACCCTTATTTCCGGTTCCTTTCAATTTGAATAAGTTTTCGGAGCAGAACTTCTCTGCTCCGTCTTCTTTGTGAGGTTATATGTTTTTTCGAAATATGATAAAGGATAGATTGTTCTGGAAAACGGTTTTATCCCTGGCGCTACCCATTGCCCTGCAAAACCTATTGTCCAGTTCCCTTGCCATTATTGACAACTTAATGATCGGGCAGCTTGGTGATATTGCGGTGGGAGCTGTTGGCGTTTCAGCCCAGATCGCACAAATGATCAACATTTTTCTTTTCGGTATTACCGCCGGCGGAACGGTTTTCGCCGCACAATACTGGGGCAAAAAGGATCTGGACGGAATTCGAAGGACCTACGGACTTGTAATGCTATGCTGCATTACCGTATCAAGCATTGCCGCTTTTCTTTTCTCCGCCTTTCCGGAATTTGTCCTGGGACTTTACACCAATTCCCGGGCAATTATAAAGCTTGGTTCTCAATATTTGAGGATCGCGGCTTTTTCTTATATCGGTATTGCCATAAACCTGGGCTTTTGTACCATTCTTCGTTCCACGGAAAAGGTAAAACTTCCAGTTTTTGCAAGTCTTACGGCAGTACTGACCAACGTATTTTTTAACAGTGCACCGATCTTCGGCCTTTGGGGATTCCCAAAGCTCGGTGTAAAGGGCGCGGCCATTGCCACTGTCATTGCCGCTTTTGTAAACCCGATATTTATATTCACCGTATCCTTCTTTAAAAAATACATTATTCGCTCTTCTCTTAAAAAGATGTTCTCCTTCCCGGAAGGCTTTGTGCGAAACTTCTTCTCCGTTGCCATCCCCGTCTTCTTCAACGAAGCAATGTGGGCCATGGGCGTGGCGGGAGTGAATATGGTATACGGAAGAATGGGCGAAAGCAACATTGCGGCGCTTACCATTACAAGAACCGTGGAAAACGTAGCTTTTGTACTGATTATCGGTCTTTGTAACGCCTGCGGCGTTATCATTGGAAAGAACGTAGGCAAAGGCGATCATAATACGGCAGATACCTACGGAAAGCGATTCACTCTTCTTGTTCCCAGCCTTTCCCTCATAATCGGTTCTTTTATCATTCTCTTAAGATCCCCCATTTTATCCCTCTTTGAGTTATCCGGTGATGCCAATCACACCGCTACGATTTTACTTCTTATATACGGCCTTGAAATGGCGCTGAGAAATATCCCTTATATTACGATTGTGGGAATCTTCCGTCCCGGCGGAGATACCAGAACCGGTATGATCTTTGATCTTTCCTGCCTATGGTGTATTTCCCTTCCCTTGACCGTGGTAATGGGGCTTGTGCTGAAATGGGATTTCGTAGTAGTTTATGCCCTATCTCTTCTGATCGAAGATATTCCAAAATCCACTCTTTGTATCCGCCACTTGCTTTCAAAAAGATGGATCCGATCGGTAACGTAAAAAGACGGCTTTCGCCGTCTTTATTTATATAAAAAAATATCCTAAGGCATTTGCCTTAGGATATTTTCATTTTACTTTAGCGGTGGCTTGCGCTTCTTCTCTTGGAAGATACGATCATCATACCAGCCAGAGCTACTACAAGACCGGTTACACTCCAGAGAATGCCGGTGCTATCGCCGGTAGGAACGGTAGCGGAAGTAGCGGGAGCGGTGGTAGTGGTAGGAGTTTCCACAACCTTTTCAGTACCTACGAAGGTGTAGTAGCTGAATCCGGTTGCTTCAAAGCTTGCCAGACCGTCTTTCATGGTAAAGGGAACGAATTCAACGGAGCCGTCGTCCTTCACGTGGATCAGTTTGATGTTTTCAAACTTCTCGGTTACGATTGCAGGAACGGGAACGGTTACCTTAACCTTACCTTCCAGCTTCAATTCGGTTTCAGCAACCTTTTCGCCGGTGGTAGTGGTTTCTCTCAGAATCAGTTTCAGATCAAATACTGCTGCCAGTTTGTGATCCTTCACTTCTTCCTTCATTTCATCCTTCAATTCCTCTTTCAAGGTTTCGATTGCCTTTTCTACGGCAGTTTCTACGTCCTTCTTTTCTTCCTGGGTAATGGTTTCCAGGACTTCTTCTGCTACGAATACAACGTCTTCATTGATGTTGGTATCGCCGAGGATTTGGATTTCTACCTTTTCAAGACCTTCGATCTTTTCGGTTTTGATCTCGGAAACAAGTTTCGCGGTTTCTACCTTGAATTCTTCGGAACAGCCGGTACATTTACCGGTCTTTTCGCCGCATTCGGTAGTAGTGGGTTCTTTGCTAACTTCCCAGGTCTTGATTTCATGAGGAAGCTTTTCGATCTTAGTACCGGCTTTGGTCATCACGCCACAGCCCTTGCAGTAGGTATCGCCGGTGTAGCCTTCTTTATCACACTTGGGAGCAAGTGCATCCTTTACTTCGGTGCCGCCAACGTGGTTGTCAGGGTTCTTTGCACCGGTGGTGAAGGTTTCGGTAGTGGAAGCAAGGCCACACATGGTACAGCTCTTGAAGTATTCCGCTTTTGCTACGCAGGTAGCTACAGACTTCAGATATTTAGCGGCAGTGTCTTCCTTGGTATAGCTGTGGTCAACGGTAGTACCGTAAGAGGTAGAACATACAGAACACTGCTTCTTCACCTGGCAGGTAGCAGTACCGCCGGTATGATCTGCTTCATCGCCCTTGGATGCGCCGCAGACGGAGCACTTATGCCAATGTTTTTCGCCATCAGTGGTCCACTTGCTTTCCCAGGTATGGGTAATGGTACGTTCGTCGCCACATTCGTTACAAGAGGTATCACAGCTGTTTGTGTATACGTGAGCGGAAGGAGTGCGGGTATAGCCGCAGGTGTTACACTCTGCATCGCAGTTGTTGGTGTAGCCGTGTACTGCTTCGTCCTTCTTTTCGCCGCAAACGGAGCACTTGTGCCAGTGCTTTCCGCTATCGGTGGTCCACTTTGATTCCCAGGTATGGGTAATGGTGCGAGTAGCACCACATTCGTTACAAGTGGTATCACAGCTGTTTGTGTATACGTGAGCGGAAGGAGTGCGGGCCTGGCCGCAAACGTTACAGTTTGCATCACAGTTGTTATCGTAAACGTGAGCAGAGGGAGTGCGGGTAGCGCCACAAACGTTACAAGTAGCATCGCAAGCGTTTTCGTATACGTGGTCCGCGGGAGTACGGGTAAATCCGCATCCGGCAGTGTTACAGGTAGCGTCGCAAGCGTTGGTGTAAACGTGGGGAACGGTGCGGGTTGCACCACATTCGTTACAGGTGGTATCGCAAACGTTATCAAATTCGTGAGCGCCTACGGTACGAACTGCGCCGCATACGTTACAAGTGTCGTCGCACTTGTCAGAGTAAACGTGGTCAGCGGGAGTACGAGACTGGCCGCAAACGTTACAATCTGCATCGCAAGCGTTATCGTATACGTGAGCAGAGGGAGTGCGGGTGGCGCCGCAAACGTCACAATCAGCGTCGCAAGCGTTCTTGTAAACGTGAGCCGCGGGAGTACGGGTCGCGCCGCATTCGTCACAGTCAGCGTCACAAGCGTTCTTGTAAACGTGGTCAGCAGGAGTACGGGTGAAGGTACAACCGGTGGTGTTACAAGATGCATCGCAGTCGTTGGTAAACACGTGAGCATTTTCGGGAATGGCACGAACGGAGCCACACTCGTTACAGGTGGTATCACAGTCGTTATCAAACTGATGACCTTCTACTTCGCGAACATCACCGCACACGTCACAGGTGGTGTCACAGTCATTTTCATACTTGTGGGAATCAGGAGTACGGGTGAAGGTACAACCTTCCGTATTACAAGATGCATCACAAGCATTGGTAAATACGTGATCAGCCAAAGGAAGCTTGGCATCAGAACCGGAAACAACTTCGCCACAATCGTTACAGGTGGTATATGCGGCGTTACCCTGCTGAATACAGGTAGAGGGTTTTGCCTCGTGAGTGGTAGTAGCGGTATGAGGACATACTACGGTAACGCTACCGTTTTTGATCGCAAAATCAACGTTCTCATAATCGAAGTCGAAAACGTTATCGGGATCGTAGGTAATGGTAATAGCAGATTCACCGAAGGGGGCGTCAGCCAGGATCTCGAAGGTGAGAGTGGCAACCACGCCGTTATCGGTATAGTTTTCAGTTGCTACGCCGTCAAACCAGTTGATCGGAACGGGATTTACGGTAGTATCTTTACCGAAAACAGTACCGGTGAAAATACCTCCTACGTTGCTGACAAGCTTCAGCACGGTAGCATCATAAGCCACGTTCAGCTTAAGAGAAATAATACCGGAGTTATTTTCAATGGTAATGGGAACCTGTACCTGCTGTCCGCGGCTACCGGTAACAGTTCCTGCCGCAAAAGCGGCAGGCTCTGTATCAGAAGCGGCGGAAATCGGAACAGTGGTAATGAGCATCAGAAGTGCAAGAACTAATGCCGCAAACCTTTTTTTCATTCTGTTTTCCTCCAAAAAAATCTTTTTTTAGTTGTACCAACCGTTGATGAAACGCTGAATCGCAACGAGATCTTTGTTATTTACCTTGCCGTCTTCGTTGTAATCAGCGGCGAGAAGATTGATGCTGTTACCCCAGGAATTGATATATCTCTGGATGGCAACAAGGTCTTTGTTGTTTACTTTTCCATCGTCGTTGGCATCACCTAAGATGTACTCAATAATTGTAACACATCCATCCTCAATTGTAAAGGGGATATTGTTATTTTCAGAGTCGAAAACGTTGTCTTCGTCAAAGGTCAAAGTGATAGGAGTCTGGCCGGTACTAGCATTGTCCATGATCTTGAAGGTAAGAATTGCCAGAGTACCGTTTGTCATATTATTGGGATTTACACCGTCGAACCAGTTCATGGGAACAGGATTTACCGTAGTATCTTTTCCAAATACGGTGCCGGTAAAGTCGCCTTCTTCAATGGAAACAAGTTCCAGAACGCTGGAATCGAAAGACAGGTCAACCTTAAAGGATACGATACCGGGGTTATCTTTGATCTTAACCTTTACCACAACGGTATCCCCTGCCTTACCCATGGCACTTTCTACGTAGAAGGTACCTTTTTCAGAAGGCTGATCGGGTTTTGTAGGAACGTCGCGAACGGCGCCGCACTCGTTACAGGTCGCGTCATACATATCGTCGTAAACGTGATCAGCAGGAGTGCGTGTTTCACCGCAGAAGTTACAATTGGCGTCGCAAGCGTTGTCGTAGGTATGCTCCACATTGCGAACAAATCCGCACTCGTTACAAGTGGTATCACAGCTATTGTCAAACTTGTGATCCTCTACTTCTCTAACATCACCGCAAGCGTTACAATTTGCATCGCAAGCGTTATCGTAAGTGTGATCCAGAAGTTCACCGTAGGATGCACCACATTCGGTACATACGGCCTTATCGGTACAGGTAGCAGTGCCGCCGGTGTGATCAGGAACTTCTCTTACACTGCCGCAAGCGTTACAATCTGCGTCGCAAGCGTTGTCGTAAGTGTGATCCAGAATTTCACCGTAGGATGCGCCGCATTCGGTACATACTGCCTTGTTGGTACAGGTAGCAGTGCCGCCGGTGTGTCCGGGTACTTCTCTTACGCCACCACAGCCGTTGCAGTTTGCATCACAGGCGTTGTCGTAGGTGTGATCGAGGACTTCGCCATAAGATACGCCGCATTCAGTACATACAGCCTTATCGGTACAGGTAGCAGTACCGCCGGTGTGTCCGGGAACTTCTCTTACACTGCCACAGTTGTTACAATCTACATCGCAAGCGTTGTCATATACGTGCTTCAGACAAATAGGCGGAGATTCGGGAGTAACGTCGCGAACAAATCCGCATTCGTTACAATCTGCATCTTTATCATTATCATAAACATGATCCCCTACTGTACGGGTTTCGCCACACAAATTACACTGTGCATCACAGGCATTATCGTAAGAGTGGGGGCACGCTTCGGTACGGTCGAACCATTTATCGTTGGTCCAGTTATAGTGCCAGGTGGCATTCAGAAGCGCTCCGTTGCCCTCTGTTTCAATGAACATATTTTCACGGTCTTCCGCTGTACCTTCGTAGTAAACGTCAGTTAGACTTTCACATTCATCAAAGGCCTTTGCCTCAATAAACTGAACGCTCAAAGGAAGCTCAATGCTGGTAAGTTTAGAGCATCTTGCAAAAGAGCCGTACATAATATCGGTTACGCTGTTGGGGATGAACAATGCGGACATCTGGGCTCCCTCAAAAGACAGAGCAGAGATATAACCCAGATTATCGCCCAGTTCCAGGGTGGTGATGGGACAGCCTGCAAATACGGCTTCGCCCATTTCCTCTACGCCGTCACCGATGATAACGGTGGCAAGGTTTTTCGAGCCTGCAAAGGCTTCATTTCCAACGTAGGTTACGGAATCGGGGATGGTGATCTCAGTAAGCCCGCTTCCGTAGAAAGCGTAATCGTAAATTTGAGAGATGGTACCGTCATTGGGAATGACACTACCACCGCATCCAGCAACTAAAATACCGTATTGGGTGGTGATAATACAGTTTCCTGCGCTGTAATAAGTTTCATTTCCTTCTTCTATAGTAAAGGAAACGAGAGAATCACAGTTAGAGAAAGCGAGAGAATCCAGAGAATTTACGCTCTTGGGAATTTCTACTGCAGTAAGGTTAGAACAGCCAGCAAAGGCGCCTTCACCGATCCACATAATACCATCGTCAAAGGTGATTTCCTCCAGTGCGGAAGAACCGAAGGCGTATTCCATAACGGCCTGGATATTGGCGGGAATATGAACGCTTTCAAGGCCGGTTCCAAAGAAGGTATCGATATCGATATAATCAAGGCCGGAGCCGATGGTCACAGAAGCAAGATCCTTGCAATTCATAAAGGCAGCGTTGCCAAGGAACTGCAGACTATCAGGAAGCTCGACGCCTGTCAAAGGAGTTTCTTCAAAGGCACGGGAACAAATAGATTCTACGCCGTCTCCAAGATCCAGAGAAGCAAGCTTGGATTCAGAGAATGCTCTGGAACCGATAGACAAGGTAGCATCGGGAATCTCGATGGCGGTAAGACCGGATTTTGCAAAGGAACGGTCGCCGATGGATTCCAGGGTTTCGGGAAGCGTAATGGATTCCAGTGCGGGCGTATCTTCAAAGGCTCTGTAACCGATGGAAACAAGTCCTTCGGGAAGGTCAACCTTTTCAAGGCTGGCGCAAGAAGCGAAGATACAGTAAACGATCTCGGTAACCTGGGAAGATACGGTAACTTCCGTCAGCTTATCGCAATCCATAAATGCCATATCCGAAATTTCTTTTACAGTATCAGGCATATCGTACGCACCGGCTTTATTCTTAGAGCAGAAAACGATGCAGGTCATATCTTTGGTGTAGGTTACACCGTCGATGGTGACGAATTTCGGGTGCGTTTCAGAGAATACGAATTCGGTATTTGCATAGATATTCATCTGGAGAATCTTATCAACACTTTCAACCGAATCGGGAACAAAGCAAGTAGTGCCTTTTGCCACAGGGAAGCAAACAAGCTCGGTCATATCCTTATTATAAAGGACACCGTCTACTGCGCAGTAATTCCGGTTATCAGCGGAAACCCGGATCTCGCGGAGCTTATAGGAATTTCCAAAGAGGCTGGGCCACAGAAGATCCATAGAAGCGCCGAAGGAAACGGTTTCCAGATTTTCAAAGGCCGCGATCACGCCGGAGTTAAGAGCAACAAGGGAATCCGGCAGGATCAGATTCTTTACAACGGAGGATTTGGATACCTGGGAGATAGACAGAACGGGCTTACCGTTGATGGTAGCAGGAATCTCCAGGGTTTCGGTGGGATGGAAGATATCCGTAATGGATACGCCTTCATCCATTTCGATAAATTCATATTCATCGTTAGAAGAAAGACCTACGATCTCTACTTCATAAGTGAAATCATAACCCAGTACGTGGGCGTGAACGTCGTAAACGCCGCCGGCCTGCCACTGGTTTTCATAGCTCTGTCCGTGAGAGGTGATCTCAACACCGTAAGAGCCGCCGTTCCACTCGAAACCGGTAGCGGTGATCTTTTCGCCGCTCTTTAACGTGATCTCAATTTCAGAGGGATAGAAAGCATCGTAGAAGAAATACTCGGGAGATTGCACGTAATAGCCGAGTTCTTCATCAAAATACTCGTCGCATCTGTAATGTCCGTCGATCTTTTCCGCCAGCATGACGGGCTTAACAGTAACAGACTCAACGGGAGTATCAATAATAGAAACATTGAAAGTGAAATCATAACCGAGGATAGAACCCCTTACTTCGTAAGTTCCACCCACCTTCCACTGGTTGATATAGGACTGGTCATAGCTAAGAGAAATGCCATATTCCATGCCATTCCACTCTACCCTACTGCCTTCGACGGTAGTGCCGTCCTTCATCTTGATTACCATTCCGCTAGGAAATACATGGTAACGGAAATACTGTTCGGGAGCGGGTACCCAGCCCATATTGGGATCATAGTAAGGATCGGAAGCGTAAGATCCATTGGTATTTTCAAGGTACATCACATCGGAAACCGTAATGGATTCGATGGGAGTGTCGATAATCTCTACTTCAAATTCGAAAACGAAGCCGGCAACGCTTCTGGTCTGGGAATAGGTATTCCCTGCCTTCCACTGGTTTTCATAGCTTTGGTCGTCGTCGTTTGCCATATCCTGGAGCCAGTAGCTTCTGCCATTATAATCAAAATTTGCACCTTCAAAAACCGTACCGTCTTTCATGGTAACGATAAAGTCGGAAGAAGAGAAATGATAACGGAAATATTCTTCGGAATAAACCCACTGCTGAAGTTCTGCATCGTAATACTGATCACGATGCATACTACCGTTAGCACCTTCAAAGTAGATAATGGGCTTCCTTAATTCTACCTTACTAACGGGAGTTTCTACGATCTTGGTATCAACAGTAAAATCGTAGCCGAGAATAGAACATTCCTGAGAATAGGTGTTGCCTACCGTCCAGCGATGATCATAATCCTGATTCAATTCGTTGGACTGGATCCAGTACTCTCTGCCTTCCCAAATAATAGGATCATTATTGGTAAAGACAGATCCGTCTTTCAAGGTGATGGTAATAAGCGGGAAGGAAGTGTGGTATCTATAATATTCGGGGCTTTGAACCCAAGTACCCTTCTCTTCATCCCAGTACTGGCTGGTGGTATAGTATCCGTCTGTTCCCTCAATGATTTCTTGCACTTCATAATCAACTGAAAGAACGGGACTTTCTACAATGGAAATATCGTAAGAGGTCTGATATCCCAGAACGTCAATTTTCGCTTCATAGGTATTGCCTACGGTCCAGGGATTGAGATAATCCTGAACAACGGAAGGATCAATATAATACTCCGAACCGTTCCACTGGAAAGAGTAGCCTTCATAAACAGTGCCATCCTTCATAGTAACGATGAAACCGGCATTATATTCGTTGTAATAGTAATATTCGGGAGACTGAATCCACTGGTCAAGAGTTTCGTCGTAATAGCTTTCCGTGCGATAATATCCGCCGGCATTTTCAATGAGGTTTACCGGCTTTGCGGTAATAGAAGCAATAGGAGTTTCAACGATTCTTACGTTGTAAGTAAAGGAATAACCAAGAATGGAAGCTTCAACGGTGTAGGTATTTCCTACGGTCCACTGATTCTCATAATTCTGGGTATTTCTCACAGAAACATAGTGGTACTCGTTTTCCCATTGAACATAACCATCTTCGATCACTGTGCCGTCAGAAAGCGTGATGGTCATGCTGCCGGGATGGAAATTGTCATAATAATAGTACTCAGGCGTTGTTTCCCACTGCTGAAGTTCTACATTCCAGATTTCATCATAGCGAATTCGACCGCCGGAATTTTCAACGAGAATCACGTCAGAAGCTGTAACAGAAGCGATGGGAGAGCTTACGATCTCAACGGGAATTACAAAATCGTAATTGAGAATGGAAGCGGGAATGTAATAGGTATTACCGGCTTTCCACTGGTTCTCAAAGCTCTGGTTTGTATCGCCTTCCGATACGTAGTAATAGCCGCCGTTCCAATATACTTCATTGCCCTGGATCACAGTGCCGTCAAGAAGAGTAATTACCATATTCTGAGGATTCAGATCGTTATAATGATAGTACTGGCCGTTTTTATCCTGACGGGTATAACCGTGGGTACCTTCCATTACGCGGACAGGATCTACGGTAACGGAAGCAACGGGACTTTTCATAATGCTTACTTCAAAAGAAGCATCAAAGCCCAGAACCGTTACCGGAACCGTATAGGTGTTGCCAACGGTCCACTGATTTTCATAATTCTGCACGGGATCGTAGTTGAAATAATAAGTGTTGCCATCAAATTCAACGTAATCACCGTCGTATTCCGTGCCGTCTTTCAAGGTAATATGGAAACTGGTGCCGTAGTTGGAATAATAGTAATATTCAGGAGACTGGATCCACTGACCCAGTTCATTGTCATAATGTTGGTCACTTGTTGTATAACCGCCGCTATTCTCAAGGAGTACAACAGGTCTTCCGGTGATAGAAGCGATGGGATTTTCTACGATCTCTACGTTAAAAGTATAAGTAGGATCATTACCGGCAAAGTCCGTGGAAACGGTTGCGGTAACCTCATGAATGCCAACGCCCCAAGGAGTTTCAGGGGTCTGACCCTCGGTAAGATTGATGTAATACCAACAAGCATCATCACGGAAGGAATCCGACATGATTCTTTCGCTGGTACCGTCAGAGAAAAATACGGTATAGCAAGGGGTATAGTCATACCATTCCCAGGAAAGCATTTCGCCGGTTTCTTGATCCTCGTATTCTTCGGTTTTCGTATCTCCTTCAACCAACTTAATGTCTTCAAAGGAAATAGAAGTCATGGTTCTGGCCATAGAAACGGAAACGGGGAAAGAACCGGTTTCGTCACGATCAAAGTATCTTGCGCGCAGATAATAAGTCTGTCCCGCATTCATTTCACGAGCCATACGGAAGTTGTTATATGTTCCACCCTGGTCGTCTTCACCGATCTGAACCATACGATCATCATAGATCTCGCCAAAGGTATCAGAGCTGTCTTCGCACAGAGAATAGAACACGTACGTTCCGGACACTTCAGGGGTAAAGGCAAACTCTTCGTAATCACCGCCGAATTCAATATTCGCGGTAAAAACGTCGTTCAGTTTTATCTCCCGGGCTTCGGAACTTGCCTCGGTCTGGGCCAAAACTCCTACAGGAAATGCTGATACCAGCATTAACACTGACAGAAGCAGGGCCACTGCTTTCTTCGCCGTTCTCATAATAAGTACCTCTCTTAATTTATGAAAAGTGTATTTTTTCTATTTCAATGCCCCGGGCAGGCAGAGGGCCTGTCTTTATAGGCATAATAGCCAACTTGGATTTCTCGGCAAGCGGAAGTGGCAAGATCTCCGCTCTTGCAGCAATAAACGCCCTTTCGCACGGTAGAGCAGGTATCAAACTCTGTTTTCGTGTGCGCCGGCATTTCTTTCATCACGTCGCCGAAAAGCTTTGCCGCGATATTTCCGTGATGAGACACGGTGCCGTGCCAAACGGCACAGCTATACTGGGGCGTTACCCCCACAAACCAGTTTCCGTCTTTGTCTTCTCCGGTACCGGTCTTACCGAGAAGCTCCACTTCATCGGAAAACCAAGCTTTTTCACCGGTGCCGCCTAC
>JAZNRO010000024.1:0-43674 GCA_045590715.1 Eubacteriales bacterium
AGGCTGAAGACGAAGAAGTTCAGAAGTACATCGGCAAGGAAGTAATCGGCGGTATCCGTTCTGAAGCAATTCACGACGAGCCCATGTATCTGTCCCAGTTCTCCGATTGGGTAATTGATGCAAACGTTGACGTAACCGAGCTGATGGGCGCAGAAATCTTCCTGTACCTGAACAGCCAGGAAACCAACTTCATTGCAAGAGTATCTCCCAGATCCAAGGCAAAGGTTGGCGATTCCATCAAAGTTGCTTTCGATATCAACAGACTGCACCTGTTTGACAAAGATACCGAAATCTGCTTCTGCCACTAATTTAAAAGCAAAAAGACGGACCTTGTGTCCGTCTTTTTTTGTCGATTTTTTCTTGCATTCTAGTGCTTTTTATGGTAAAATACTGTATCTTTTGTTTGCGAGGAAAAAATATGGAAAAAAAGCATAACGGCTTTGCCAGCGGACTTGGTTTTGTGCTGGCGGCGGGAGGGTCTGCCGTAGGTCTTGGAAACCTTTGGGGCTTCCCTTATAAGACCCATGATAACGGCGGTGCCGCATTTGTACTGGTATATATCGCTTGCGTACTATTGATCGGTGTTATTACCATGACCTGCGAGATCTTTATTGGCAGAAGAGCCCAGGCAAATCCGGTAACGGCATTTAAAAAGGTGGATAGCCGCCTTGGCTGGATCGGCGTTTTGGCCATTTTGATCCCCGGATTTATCGCTTGCTACTACTCGGTTTTGGGTGGTTACACCGTGCGCTTTGCCGCTACTTCTCTTTTTGGCAATGCAGGCACCTTCGTTCCCTTTGCAGGAAACGTATGGCAGGTGATTCTCTATTCCGCGATCTTTATCGGTATGGCGCTGTTTGTTGTTATGGGCGGTGTAAAAGACGGCATTGAAAAGGCTTCCAAAGTATTGATGCCGGCGCTGTTTGTGATCCTTTTGGGTACGGTTATCTTCTCTCTTTCTTTGGGAGAAGGAGTAAAGGAAGGACTTGCCTTTTACTTGAAACCCGATTTTTCTAAGCTTTCCGGTACCGGAATTTTGGCGGCAATGGGACAGGCTTTCTATTCTCTTTCTTTGGGAATGGGCGCTATGATCGCCTACGGTTCTTATACCGGTAAGGAAATAAGCCTTGTAAAATCCACTGCCATGATCTGTATTTTCGATACCATGGTAGCCTTGCTTGCCGGTTTTGCTATTTTCCCTGCGGTATATCATTATACGGCTACTACCGGTCTTGAGGTTGGCTCTTTCCAGGGCGTGGGACTGATGTTCCAGACGCTTCCTTTGGTATTTGAAGACCTGGGTATGTTAGGAAAGGTCATCAGTACTTTCTTTTTTGCAATGGTTACTATTGCAGCGGGAACTTCCGTTATTTCTCTTCTGGAAGTTGTTTGTCAGTTTATCATTCAGAAATTTAAGGTTTCCCGTAAAAAGGCCGTTTCCGTTTTGTCCCTTGTCTGCTTTGCCATCTCTATTCCCGTGGGAATTTCTTTGGGCCAGGTATTAAACGGTGCGGAAGATGCCATTGTAATCTTCGGTCAGAACCTACTTGATCTTTTTGATATTATTACCAACACGGTTCTAATGCCCGTATGTGCTTTCCTTGGCTGTATTACCGTTGGCTGGATCTTAGGTCCCAAGAAGGCGGTAAGCGAAATGGAAGAAGACGGCCAGAAGCTGGGCTTCTTTAAGCCGATCTTTATGGTGATGGTAAAATTTGTAACACCCGTTTTGATCCTTGCTATTGAGATCTTCGGTGTATTTGATCTCATCTTCCCCAAGGGAGAAGGCGGCAGAGTATTTTCCTCTGACGGTCTTGGCATTTCCTTGACCGCTTACGGACTTCTGCTTCTGGGCGTTATCGCATACTTTGTATTCTTCAAAAAAGGAAATACCGGCTGTAACGCAGACGAAGAAGAATAAAATGAAATAAAAGAAAAAAGCCTCTTGTGTTTGGCAAGAGGCTTTTTATTTTGGCTTTGTGAGAAAAAAGAAAATACCGGGCGATAAGCCCGGTATTTTTTGTTTTACTTCAGGTTAGCTTTGAGGGTTTCCAGCTGTGCTTTCAGCTCAGCGGGGAGACGGTCAAACTTCTTGAAATATTCTTCTACGTCAGCAGCGTATTCGGTCCAAGCGTCCTTATCAACGGTGAGGATGGACTTGAGAACGTCGATGTCCATATCCAGGTCGGTAAGGTCGATATCTTCGGGCTTGGGAATGAAGCCGATAGCGGTTTCATCAGCGTCTGCCTTGCCTTCGCAGCGATCAATGATCCAGTTGAGAACTCTCATATTGTCGCCGAAGCCGGGCCACAGGAAGTTGCCTTCGTCATCGGTACGGAACCAGTTTACGTTGAAGATCTTGGGAGCTTTGTCACCCAGCTTTTCGCCCATGTTGAGCCAGTGCTGGAAGTAGTCGCCCATATTGTAACCGCAGAAGGGAAGCATTGCCATGGGGTCGTGACGAACTACGCCAACGGCACCGGCAGCAGCGGCGGTGGTTTCGGAAGCCATGGTAGCGCCTACGAATACGCCGTTCTTCCAATCCTTGGACTGGTAAACCAGGGGAGCCAGTTTTGCTCTTCTGCCGCCGAATACGATGGCAGAGATGGGAACGCCCGCGCCCTTATCAAACTCTTCGGAGATGCAGGGGCAGTTCACAGCGGGAGCGGTGAAACGGGAGTTGGGATGAGCAGCGCAAGTGGACTTGTCAGCCTTGTTGAACTTTGCGGGATCCCAGGGCTTGCCCGTCCAGTCGATTGCGTTTTCAGGCAGATTCTTGTTCAGACCTTCCCACCAAACGGTGTTGTCGTTAAGATCAAGAGCAACGTTGGTGAAGATGGTGTTCTTCTTGGTGGATTCCAGAGCGTTGAAGTTGCTCTTTTCGTTGGTACCGGGAGCTACGCCGAAGAAGCCGTTTTCGGGGTTGATGGCGTAGAGTCTTCCGTCAGCGCCGATGCGCATCCAAGCAATATCGTCACCTACGGTCCAGATCTTGTAGCCCTTCTTGCGGAGATATTCCGGAGGAATGAGCATAGCAAGGTTGGTCTTACCGCAAGCGGAGGGGAATGCAGCGGCGATGTATTTTACTTCGCCCTTGGGATTTTCAAGACCCAGGATGAGCATGTGTTCTGCCATCCAGCCTTCTTTCCAACCCTGGTAGGAAGCGATACGCAGTGCGAAGCACTTCTTGCCCAGAAGAACGTTTCCGCCGTAAGCGGAGTTTACGGAAATGATGGTGTTGTCTTCGGGGAACTGGCAGATGTATCTGTTTTCGGGGTCAACGTCGCACTTTGCGTGGAGACCGCGAACCCAGTCATTGGAGTCGCCGAGAACTTCCAGAACCTTGCTGCCTACGCGGGTCATGATAGCCATGTTCAGAACTACGTAGATAGAGTCGGTGATTTCAATACCAACTTTTGCAAGAGGAGAACCGATGGGGCCCATAGAGAAGGGGATCACATACATGGTTCTGCCCTGGTAGGTGCCGCGAGCGATGTTGTAGAGCTTTTCATACATCTCTGCGGGAGCGCACCAGTTGTTGGTGGGGCCTGCATCTTCTTTGACAGAGGTGCAAATGAAGGTGCGGTCTTCCACACGTGCTACGTCATTCTGCTTGGTTCTGTGCAGGTAGCATCCGGGAAGTCTTTCTTCGTTGAGCTTAATGAGCTCGCCGGACTGGCAAGCTTCTTTGCGAAGTGCTTCCAGCTGATCTTCTTCACCGGTGATCCAAACGATCTTGTCGGGATTCAGAAGAGTTTTCATCTCTTCGATCCACTTTTGTACGGTTGCGTTAGTGGTCATAATTTTGTGTTCCTTTCACAAATATCATATTCATATACATTATACTGAAAAAAGCCGATTTGTGCAAGAGGAAGAAAAGAAAAAAATGGGGAAAAACATTATTTTTTTTGATTAAAACAGTAAAAAATCTTTTTCACAAAAAAATCACAAAAAAATTTGAAAAGATAGAAAAAATATAGTATACTATAAAGGTGTAATATTTTTCATATCAAGAAAGGACCGGATATGAACCGAAAATTGCTGAATCGCCGGGAGATTGCGCCGGGCGTTTCGTTAAACTTTGTGGAAAACGATCGGTATAAAACCAATTATATCACCTTTTATTTTGTATCAAAACTGGATGGGAAGACTGCTTCTTACAACACTCTTTTATCCCGGGTTCTGACCCGCGGAACGGAAAACTATCCCAGCCAGATGAAATTAAATCGTGCCTTGGATGAGCTGTACGATGCCTGTCTTTCTTCCGATTCGGTAAAGGTGGGTGAGTGGCATGCTCTGGCTATTTCCATGGCGCTTTTGGATAACGCCTTTGCTTTAAGCGGGGAGGACATTACTTCAAAGGGTATCGACCTTTTGGAGGAAGTGATCTTTTCGCCCTATCTTCCCGGGGGCGTTTTCTCGGAAGAATACGTAAAGAGCGAAAAGAAAATGGCTCTTTTGGAAATTGATTCTCTTGTAAATAACAAGGCAAGATATGCAAGACAGAGAATGATCGAGCATATGTGCCGATTAGAGCCTTACAGCACCTGTGCACTGGGCGAAAAAAGAGAGATTTCCAAGATCGGTGCAGAAAGTCTTTTTGCTTATTACAAGGAACTTATCCGTACCGCCCGCATTGAGATCTTTTTCGTAGGCAGATTTGATGAGAAGGCGGTGGAAGAGAGAGTTCTAAAACTGTTTTCACAGAAAGAGCGTAATTTTTCGCCTTTGCCCCAGCCTTCCATCCGTACCCGTGCCAAAGGGGTGAAAGAGGTAACGGAGGAAATGGATATTACCCAGGCAAATCTTGTGATGGGCTTCCGTACCGGTGTCAGCATTTACGATCCCCAGTGGCGGGCCATGAGCCTTTATAATTCCGTTTTGGGCGGATCTTTAACCTCGAAGCTTTTCTGCGTTCTGCGAGAGAAGATGAGCCTTTGCTATTCCATTTCTTCTTACCCCGATGCCCTAAAGGGGATCATGACTGTTTACGCCGGCATTGCATCGGAAAACAGAGAACTTGCCATCAAGGAAGCCCTTCATCAGATGGAGGAGATAAGACTTGGCAATATTACGCCGGAGGAACTGGAAAACGCCAGAGGCGCTTTGACCCACGCCCTGCGCGGTCTTGGGGACAATCCCGGGGCGCTGGCGGATTGGTTCTTACCCAGAATTCTGGCAGGGGTATTCTCTACGCCCGATGAAATCATAAAAGAACTTTCTCTTCTCACCAAAGAAGACGTGGTTGGCGTATCGGAAAATATTACCCTGGATACGGTTTATACCCTGAAGGGAAAGGAGGCAAAATAATGCGTTTTATCACCAAAGAAAATCCGAAGATCGGTGAAAAGTATTATCGCGGAAAGCACGCCTCCGGCCTTGAGGTTGTCATTGTTCCCAAAGCCCATCGGAAGGCCTTTGCTCTTCTGGGCACCCGTTACGGTTCGGTGAACCGGGTATTTAAAACGGATAAGGATAAAGATTTCATCACCGTTCCCGACGGAATTGCCCATTTTCTGGAGCACAAGCTTTTTGAGAATGAGGACGGCAGTGATACCTTCAGTCATTTCGCGGCCTTGGGCGCCAGCTGTAACGCTTTTACCTCTACGGAAATGACCGCTTATCTCTTTTCCGCTACGGAAAATTACTATGAAAACTTAAAGGTCCTGGTGGACTTTGTTACCACGCCTTATTTTACCCCGGAAACGGTGGAAAAGGAAATGGGAATTATCGGGCAGGAGATCCGTATGTGCCACGACGAGCCCTTCCACCAGCTGTATTACGGACTTTTGGACGCGCTTTTTGTAAACCATAACGTAAAAGTGGATATTGCGGGAACGGAAGAGACCATTTCCCATATTACAAGCGATATTCTTTACCGCTGTTATAACACGTTTTATAATCTTAACAATATGCTCCTTGTTCTTTGCGGTCCTTGGGACAAGAAAAAGGTGAAAGCGGTGCTGGACGAAAATCTGAAGGAAAGCAAGCCCATTCAGATCCAGACCCGTTTCCCGGAAGAGCCCCGGCGCATCAACAAGAAAAAAGTAGTCAAGGAATTTCCCGTAGGAACGCCTCTTTTTGCCGTTGGTATGAAAGAGGACGATCTGAAAAAGAGAATTTCTCCCCGGGATATTTTAAAGAAGCAGGCGGAGCACGAAATTTTGTCCGATATGCTTTTCGGAAAGTCCAGTGCTTTTTATAACGAACTTTATGACAAGGGACTCATCGGCGACCGATTCTCCCTGGAATACAATCTTTCAAAAAGCTACGGGTATCTTCTCATCTTCGGTGAGAGCCGCAGACCTGAAAGCGTATATAAGAGAATCTATGAAACCGTAAAGGGCGCTATGGATCTTGTGACAAAAGAGGATTTTGAAAGAAGCCGCAAGGCTGTTTATTCCCGGGCGGTGCAGGATTGGAATTCCACCACCCAGATTTCTGAAAACTTTATGGACTTTGCCTTTTCCGGAACGGATATGCTCCTTTATCCGGAAGCCATTGGCAGTGTTACTCTAGAGGATATTAAAAATCGGATCCGGGCATCGTATAACCCTCGCCGTCTTGCCCTGTCCATTGTGAAACCTTGTAAGGAGAAATAAAATGTATCTGATGAATTCGACTACCATCGTTTCCTTTCCGGAACTGGATCTGGGACCTTGGACCATCAACCGTTTTTTGGTGAAGGATCTGTTTGGAAAGATCTCCATCGCCTGGTACGGCGTGATCATTTGCTTTGCGATGATCCTGGCCGCCTCGCTTATTTTGTACCACGCGGTGAAAAAAGAAGGAATGGATCTGGATTCCTTTTTGGATTACTTCCTTTTCGCCATCCCTTTAGGTGTGGTAGGCGCCCGGACCATGTACGTTTTGGCAAGGCTTGAGGAATACGACAGCTTTTCCGAAATGATCGCCATCTGGAACGGCGGTATCGCCATTTACGGCGCTATCATTGCCGGGGCACTGACCATCTTTGTTTTGACAAGGATCAAAAAGCACAGTGTTTTGAAGGTGTTTGATACTTTCGTGCCCGGCCTTCTCATTGCCCAGTCCCTGGGACGTTGGGGCAACTTTATCAACGGAGAAGCCTATGGCGAAGTGATGAAAAATCCCCTTCCCTGGGGTATGATCGTAAACGGCACCGGCCCTGTACATCCCACCTTCCTTTATGAATCCATCATTACCTTTGTGGGATTTTTGCTTGCTACCTTTGTGGTTTACCGCCTGAAAAAAACAGACGGTCAGGTAACTGCTTTTTACCTTGTTTGGTACGGCATCGGAAGAACGCTGGTGGAGGGCCTTCGCACTGACTCCCTGATGATCGGGGACTTGCGCCTTTCCCAGTGTATCGGAATTTTTTCCGCCCTTTGCGGCATTTTGCTCTTTGTCCTGCCTATGACTCTGAAAAAGCCGGAGAAAGAAGAGAAAGCGGAAGAAATCGAAGAAAAAATGGAAGAAACAAAAGAAGAAAATACACAAGAAACAGAAGGAGAAAAAGAATAATGGCAATTCTCATTGACGGAAAAAAGACCTCTTTGAAACTGAGAGAGCAGATAAAAAAAGAAACGGAAAAACTGGTAGAGGAAACCGGCGTTCGACCCGGCCTTGCGGTGATCTTGGTAGGAGATGACCCTGCTTCCGCTATCTACGTAAGAAATAAGAAAAAGGCTTGCGAAGAGGTAGGTTTCCAGTCCCTGGAATATAAGCTTCCCGCCACTTCCACCCAGGAAGAAGTGCTTTCTCTTATTGATACCTTAAACGCAGATGAAAACGTACACGGTATTTTGGTACAGCTCCCCGTGCCTAAGCATATTAATGATAAGGCTGTTATCGATAGAATTTCCCCTAAAAAGGACGTAGATGCTTTCTCTTATGAAAACGTAGGAAGAATCGTTACCGGTGAATTTGATTTCGTTCCCTGTACCCCTGCCGGTATTATGGCACTGCTAGAAGAATACGGCATTGATCCCAGTGGCAAGCAGGCAGTGGTGATCGGCCGAAGCAACATCGTAGGAAAGCCTATGGGACTTTTGCTTTTACATAAGAATGCTACCGTAACGATCTGCCACTCCAGAACCCAGAACCTTTCCGAGGTTTGCCGCGGTGCGGATATTTTGGTTGCGGCAGTAGGCAAGGCAAAATTTGTAACGGAAGATATGGTAAAAGAAGGAGCCGTTGTCATTGACGTTGGTATGAACCGTGACGAAAACGGACTTTGCGGCGACGTTGATTTTGAAAACGTAGAGAAAAAGGCTTCCTACATTACCCCCGTTCCCGGCGGCGTAGGACCTATGACTATTACCCTTTTGCTTCAGAATACTTTAACCAGTGCAAAGAAAGCTTCTAAATAAGGAGTAAAAAATGAAACAAATGAAACGGGTCCTTTGTATTTTTCTTGCCCTCTTTTTGCTTTTTGGTGCCGTGTCTTGCGGTGAAAAAGAAAAGAAGACCGAAACGGCGGAAGAAACAAAAACCGGAGAGTCGGAAAAAAAGGACGAAGAATTTCTGAATCAATTCTTAAGTGATTACAAGGCTGGAAAATACGACGATAAGAAGTATTTTAACTATGAAGATCTTTCTCTTTATTTTGACCTGGCTTCATACAAAGGGATCTCTTATCCCGAAGATCCCATGATCAGCGAAGAGATAACGGATCAAAACGTGGAAGACTATATTGCCCAGATCTTTTTGGCGTCCGAAGTCAGTGACGACGATTATACCACTCTGACGGAAGGCGTGATCCAGCGCTACGATATGCTGACTCTGGATTACAAAGGGGTCATTGACGGGAAAGAAGCGAAAAACGCTACCGCCGAAGGGCAGTCTCTTCTGATCGGAAGCGGTTCCTTTATCAAGGGCTTTGAAGAAGGACTTATCGGCAAAAAAGTGGGAGAAGAGATCGTTTTAAATCTGAAATTCTCTCCTTACTATCAGTCCGACGAGGTAAAGGGAAAGGATATTACCTTCTACGTGACGGTACACAAGATCCAAAGACCTACGATCCCGGAATACAAGGTAGACGTGATCAATAAGGCTTATTCTACCACCTTAAAGGATATGGATGAAGCGAGAAAATGGCTGAAGGACATGCTTACCACCCAGGCCAAAAACAGCGCTTATTCCTATCTTGCTTCTTACCTGCAGGATGATATTCTCTCCCGCAGCACGGTAAAAGAATATCCGAAGAAGGAAATGGAACATTTCGTGACCCATTACAAGGATTATTACTCCCAGTACGTGGAAGACGATCAGACCCTGGAAGATTTCTGCCGGGATTCTCTTGGTATCAGCTACGATGAATTCCTAAAGGCGGCAGAGGATTATGCAAAGCAAGAGGTAGGGGTCAAGCTGATGCTTTCTTCCATTGCGGAAAAAGAAAATATCACTTGTACAAAAGAGCAGATGAGCGCTCTCATCAAGGGCCTTTACCAGACGGAAAACGACGGCTATTACGGAAGTCTTGAGTCCATGGTAAAGGATTATATGAACATTTACGGCGCCGATTACTTTGAAAATCAGGTTGTGGCAAATGCCGTAATGGAAGTAGTTGTGGCAAACGCCGTAAAAGAGGGTGTATGAGGAATTTTAAAATCTCTCTTTGTTTTCTCTTTGTGCTTTCCTTCCTTTTTCTTTCGGCAGACAGTTTCTTTTTGCCGAAAAAGCAGGAATTAAAGCCCGTGGAAAAAGTCCCCTATGATTACGATCTCTCTTCTTATATTTCTCTAGGGGATCTGGATCAGCTTACGGCAGAGTACGAAGATCCTACAGTCTGCACGGAAAAAGAGATCGACCAGGCGATTTTCCGCATTTTGCTGGAAAAGGCTACCTTTACGGAAAAAAGCGTGCCTGCCGCCAGATACTATAAAGTAAAGATTGATTTTTCTATTGAAAAGGACGGCCAGATCCTTCCAACCTATACCCAAACGGATTACGAACTCATTATCGGCTATTCGGAAGAAAATGAAATCGAATATCTTCTGGGAGAAAAGCTCATGGGCGCGGTGATCGGGGAAGTCAGAAGGGTAAATTACACTTACCCGGAAGAACTTTTGGGCTCCGTTCTTTCCGGTCAAGAGGTAACGCTCTGCGCTAAAGTAAAAGGGGTCTACCCTTATGAACTTCCCACTTTAAACAATCGCACGGTGGGAGAGGTGTTTTCCGGCGCTTTCCAGACGGTCGATGAACTGCGGGAGTCGGTAAAACAGGACATTTTAAAAGAAAAAGTTTTGGCCCGGGCCAAAGCGGTCTGGCTGGCTCTTTTGGATCAGGTGCGGGTGCGCTCTTATCCGGAAGAGGAGCTTTCCGATTACAAGACTTTGTATCGGAAAAACTATGAAGAGATGGCTGAAAAGTACTCTTTAACCCTTTCTCAATTTGTAGAAAATTATCTGGAAACGGATATGGAAGGCTTTTTAGCCGAAGGGGAAGAGGCTGCCCGGGAAAAAGTGAAGAACGATATGATCTTCATTCAGCTGGTGCGGACCCTTAAAGTGACCTTGAGCGAAGAAGAGTACGAAGCCGGCGCACAAAAATATTTTCTGGAAGAAGAAAATGAATTTAATTCCTTCGAGGAATTTGAAGAATACTATACCAAAGAAAATTTAGAGCAGAATATTCTTTGGGATAAGGCCCTGGGACTTTTGATTGAAAAAGTTCAGGCAAAGAAATAAAGAGGATAATATGAAAAAAAAGATCTTGGCGCTGCTTTTTTCCTTTGTAATGCTTTTTTCTCTTTTCTCCTGCGGGGAAAAGACGGTAAAGCGTTACGACTACGATCTTTCCCAGTACGTGGACGTAGGGCAGATCGATCCTATTCGCTGTAAATTCGTTTCTCCGGATGTTATTACCGAGGAGGACGTGGATCACGCGGTCTTTCAGATCATGCTGGGGTATTCTGCTTTTGAAGAAAAAGAAGGCCCGGCAGAACAGTACGATCGGGTGAAGGCAGAGTATCAGATCCTTTATGAAGGAGAGCCTATTGATGAATATTCAAGCAGTGAATACTATATTCTCATCGGTTATGAATCCGGCGGGGATATTGACTGGCTTTTGGGCCAGGCACTGATCGGCAAAAACAAAGGGGAAACCGCTTCCATTACCTATACCTTCCCCGAGAGCGATGTATCTCTGGGCGTTTGGGCAGGAAGAACGGTAGAAGCTACCGCCAAGGTGCTTGCGGTCTATGATTCCCATCCTCCGGAATGTACCGATGAATTCGTACAGAATATCGGTTCTTTTTCCTTTGGTACGGTGCTGGATTTCCGCCAGCAGTTAAGAGAGGATATCCTGGATCAGCGGGAAGCCGACAAAAAAGAAGCGGTAAAGAACGCCTTTCTCAGCGGCGTTACCGTGAAAAAGTATCCGGAAGCGGAGCTTCAGGCTTACGTGACCCGGTTTTTGGAGGAGATCAAGGCTTCCGCAGAGGAAATGGATATGACCCTTTCGGAGTATGCCAAAGAATACTTTGATATGACCGAAAGCGACCTTTCCAAGGCGGCTATGGAGGATGCCAAGGAAAGAGTGAAAAACGATCTTGCCTGTATTCAGACCTCCCGCCTTTTAAAAACCACTTTGACGAAAGAAGAGTATGAAGCGGGCCTTCAGCGTTATTTCGAGTCAGAGGGCGAAGGATTTGAAACCGTAGAAGATTTTGAAAAGTATTATACCCGTGATTTTATGTACGAAAGTATTCTTTGGGACAAGACCTTTGAAACGTTAGTGGAAAAAGCTGAAAATATCACAGAAGAATAAAAAAAGGAACGATGCATTGCATCGTTCCTTTTTTTATCTTTACAGTTTTTCCCGGCAGAGGGAGATGAAGTTTTCCGTGGCTTTGGAGTGGAAACTGTTTCGCATGGTGACAATGGCGCGCTTGGTGGTCAGCGCATCGCTTTCCAGAAGCTTGTAGTCCAGTTTTTTCTGGCAGTAGGACAGACTGTTTTCGGGAACGATGGCAATGCCAAGTCCCGCCTCCGCCCATTTCAGATTCAAGGTAAGCTGTTTGTTTCTGGCGCGGATATTGGGGTGGAACAGTTCCTTGTCGCAAGCGGCGCGGAACATATCTTCGTATCGCTTGATGATGAGAAGGGGTTTTTCTTCCAGTTTTTTCAAGGAAATGGTTTTTTCCTCGGTATCAAAGGAAAAGACGTCCGGGTCGTAAGCGCAAACAAGCCTCTCGTCACTGATATAGAATACGTCCATATCCGGGCTGATGGGGCAGGGGGTACTTACTACGCCGATCTCTGCTACGCCGTCTTCCAGCATACGCAGGATATCCTCCGACTCTTTTTCCATAATTTCATAGGTGATCTTGGGGTAGTTTTTGGAAAAGAGGGGAATGATCTCCTGGAGCAGGTTGATCTCGCCGGATTGGATGGTGGCAATTTTCAGGCATCCGATATCGCCTTCTCTGGCGTCGGAAATTTCACCTACCATAGCATTTTCCAGCAAAATGATGCTTTTTGCCCGGTCGTAAAAGACTTTGCCTGCGTGGGTCAGTCTTTGGTGACGGGAGTTTCTTTCAATGAGGGTAACGTCCAGTTCCTTCTCCAGGGCTTTTAACTGATTGGAGAGGGCGGGTTGGGCGATAAAGAGTTTTTTGGAGGCGGCTGTCAGAGAGCCGGAGTCCACGATTTCCACAAAATTGCGCAAAACTTTAATGTCCATACAAGTTCACCTATTCTAAAGCATTATAAAAAACGAAAGATCAAAAACTTTTTGTGATAGATCCAGTATAAGGCCAAAACCCGATCATTTCAAGGGTTTTGGCTTTTTTTCTTGATTTTTTCTGAAAAAAGAAACGAGAAAGAAGAAAAGATGTCATTGCGTGTCAGTAAGGCTGTCGGGTATGATGCAGGCAAAGAAAACAACAAGGAGGCAATATGAACGAAAATCAAAAGATTCTCACAGAGGATTTCAGACTTTTGGAACAGGGAAGAGCGTATAACCGAAAGATTTCTCTCTACGACACGGTAAATCGCAACGAAAGATTTTATCGGGGCGATCAGTGGCACGGAGTGGAAAAAGGCGATCTGCCCACACCGGTCTTTAATCTTTTCAAACGAGTGATCAATTACTTTGTATCCACCATTATGAGCCAGAAAATGTCTTTGCACTTTTCTGCAGAAGGTCTAAGCGGCCTTTTTGATCGGGAAAAGCGAAACCAGGTGGAAGAAGCTTGCAGACTTTTGACCCGTCACGCAAATTACCGTTTCGACCGGGATAAGATGGATCATCTTCTGACCAAGGGGCTATTGGATGCAGCGGTAACGGGAGATCTCTTTTTCTACGTTTACTGGGATCCCAATAAAAGGACTTCCCAAGGCTTCTCCGGTGATTTTGTAACCACTTTGGTAGATAGCACCCAGGTCTTTTTCGGTGACGTAAATACGCCGGAAGTAGAAGAACAGCCCTATATTCTTTTAACCGGTAGAGAGCTTGTGGAAAACCTTCGAAAGGAAGCCATGGCAAACGGCGCTTCGGAAGAAGAGGTGAAAAAGATCGTGGCGGATTCCGATACTGCGGAGCAGAGCGGGGATCTGGGCAAGGAAGAACTGGAAGGCACCAAGGCAAGCTTTGTGATCTGTCTTTATAAAAAGGACGGAACGGTGCGTTTCCGTAAAAGCACCCGAAATCTTGTGGTGTCCCCGGAAAAAGATACGGGTCTGACCCTTTACCCGGTGGTACTGATGAACTGGGAGCAGGTGAAAAACAGTTATCACGGCCAGGCGGCGGCCACCAATCTTGTGGACAACCAGATCTACATCAACAAGGCCTTTGCCATGGTGATGAAGCATATGATGGACGTATCCTTCTCCAAGGTCATGTACAACGCAAATCTCATTGACGAGTGGACCGGAGAGATCGGTGAGGCCATTGCAGTAAACGGTCCGGTAGAGCAGGCGGCTTACCGCATTGATCCCGGCAGTATGCAGGGTGGATTTCTGGACGTGATCAATATGACCATGGGCATTACAAAAGAGCTGATGGGCGCAACGGACGCGGCGCTGGGTAACGTTCAGCCGGATAACACTTCGGCGATCATTGCCCTGCAGCAAAGCGCGGCGGTACCTTTGGAACTGCAGAAGAGAGCCCTTTACGGGGCAGTGGAACGGCTTGGTATGATCTGGCTTGATTTTATCCTTCATTACTATGATTCTGCCAGAGTAATGCTGTTCAGAGAAAAAGGAGAGCTGTTCGGCGGGACCTTGGATCTGGAGGAAATGAAGAATATTCTTTTTTCCTGCAACATCCAGGCCGGCGCTTCCAGTCACTGGAGTGAGATCGCGCAGATCACTACCCTGGATCGGCTTCTCACGGCTGGCGTTATTACTTTCTCCCAGTACTTAGAACGCCTTCCCGACGGCTATATTGCAAAGAGGGAAGAACTTTTGGAGGAAACCAGAGAGAAAGAAGATCAAATGGATTTTCCGGCAGATGCCTGAAAATAAAACAAATAAAAGGAGGTAAAAAATGAAAAAGAAGAAAGCAAAAGAAAATCCGATTCCCGAAGCAGAACTTCTGGCGCTGATGACGGCCCAGGAAGAAGCATTGGAGGAGGAATCGGACCAGGTGGAAGAAGCGGAAGAAGAATCCCTTTCTCCCGAAGCGAAAATGCAGGCGGATATCACACTTTTCCACAGTCTGTTTCCTGACGTGAAGGCGCAGGACATTCCCAAAGAAGTCTGGGACAGCGTGGAAGAGGGCGAGAGTCTTGCGGCAAGTTACAGTCTGTATGCGGTGAAGACATTCCGAGAAGAGGAAAGAATTCGCAAAGTAAACGAGGAAAACGACAAGAAAGCCGCTCCTCGCGTACAGTCTGACCCCGGCGGAGAAGAATACTTCTCTCCCGAAGCGGTAAAACAAATGACCCGGGCGGAGATCCGGAAAAACTACAACAAAATTTTAACTTCCATGGAAAAATGGAACTGAAAGAAAGGATGAAAAAATATGTCAATTCAACATTTTATTCCCACTCTTTGGAGTGAAACTCTTTATTCCGAACTGGAAAAAGACTACGTAGGCGTACGTCTTTGTAACCGCGAATTCGAAGGCGAGATCCGCGGTGAAGGCGATCGCGTAAAGATCTGCGGCATTGATAACGTTTCTGTTTTTAATTATCACAGAGACGAGGATATGCCTTCTGCCGAAGTACTTAGCGCAAAGGAAAGAACCCTGATCATCGATCAGGCGAAAGGCTTTAATTTCTGCCTGGATTCCGTAGACGCCGCCCAGGCAAAAAAAGGCGTGATGCAGCAGGCAATGAAGCAGGCTTCCAACGCTTTGGCGGACGTAGCGGACAGATTCGTTTATAGCCTTTACGATTCCAGCGTTGCTACCGTTGAGTACGAAAACGTGTCCAGCGCAACGATCCTTCCCGTTATTGCAGAGGCAAGAAAAATTCTGATGCAGAACAACGTTCCCAGTTCTGCTAAACTTTCTCTGGAGGTTTCTCCTGCCATTGAAGAAAAACTGCTTCTTGCCAACGTTCTTCGCGCTACCGATAATACTGCGGCGCTGGGCAACGGGTATCTTGGCTCTGTGATGGGCTTTGATATTTACGTGAGCAACAATCTCCACTATGACGTTGAGAACGATATGTACCGTTGTGTTGCAAGAACCGGCAGAGCCATTGCTTTTGCCGAACAGCTTTCCGAAGTGAAGGCGTATGAGCCCGAGCTTCGTCACGGCGATGCGGTAAAGGGTCTGCACCTTTACGGCGCAAAGATCATTTACCCCAAGGAAATGGTATATCTGAATCTGAGCCCTGCTTTGCAGGAAACCCTTTAATTTTTTTCAATAAGGAAGGGAGATGCCGACGTGAAGACAGGCAATGAAATTTTCAAAAGAAGTCTTTCCTTAATGGGTGAAACCTTGCAGGAAGACAGCGAAAGTCTAAAAGAGAAGTCGGTGGAACTGATCAATCTGATCTTATCCCAACTTTATGAACTGGAGCTCTCCCTTCGGGGAGAGCGAAGGGATGAGGCAGAAAGCGTTCCCCAGATCACGTCTCTTTCCGACACCATCGGTTTTTCCGAACCGATCCTTTTCACCTTGATGCCTTTGGCGCTTGCCGGATATCTCTTAAACGAAGAGGAACCGGATCGAAGCAGTTTCTATTTGAGCCTTTATCATACGGAAAGAGAACTTGTGCGGGCCCGGTGTAAAAGAAGCCGTAGGCACAAAATTTCCCGCAGTTTTTAAGGAGGCGTTATGGCAAGAGATTTTACACTGGATATTACCCGTTTTCTGGGAATCGATAATTCTTCCGAGCATCCCGAAAGTCTTTCGGACGGGGTAAGTCCCGATATGGTGAATCTGCAGGTGACTCCGGATTACCATTTGAAGCGTAGAGACGGCTTTTATTCCGTTTCCACAAAAACGAAACCGATTCGCGGAATCTATTACGTTGTGATGGGGGAAGAAAATCGGTATCTTGCTGTGGCGGGGGACACGCTGTATCATTCCGCTCAAGGCTTTTTGGCTCTTACCCCCGTGGAAGGGGTAGTTCCGGGAACGGGAAACGTTACGTTTTTCCATTTTTACTCAAAGGTCTATCTTTTGACCGGAGATGGAATTTTGGAATATGACGGAGAAAACCTCCGGGTTCCCCAGCCCTATATTCCTACCCTGATGATCTCGACCAATGCAGATGGAAGCGGTGTGGTTTACGAAGAAGTAAATCTTCTGACCAGAAAAGTAAAACAGCTTTTTTCCGGAGATGATCGGTCTTGCCGTTTTGTTCCCATTACCACTGATATCAAAAAGGTGGATTATGTGAAGGTGGACGGTGTGGAAATGGAGCCGAATACTTACATCTGGGATGATGGAGATCTGGTTTTCATTCTTGGCGCAGCTCCCAGAAAAGGCGTTGATAATATTGAGATCCAATATGAGCTGGAAGGGGAGGATCTGTCCCCCGTAATTTTAAAAAGCCGATTTGCTACCGCTTTCGGCGGTGCCAGCGATACCAGAGCTTTTCTTTACGGAAATGCAGAAAATCCTGCTGTTCGGTATCATAGCGGTATTGTGGACGGAAAACCGGAGTTCACCTATTTCCCTGAAACCGCGGTTTCTCTGGTTGGTAACGGAGACCCTATTACCTCTATCCTTTGTCATTATGACAGACAACTGATCTTTACTACTTCTGCGGCATATTATTCTTATTTGGAGTATATGACCGGTACAGATGGAAAACTGGTGACGGCTTTTCCGGTATTTCCGTTGAATGATGAAAGAGGTAACTGCCCTTCGGGACAGGCAGTTTTAATCGAAAATACGCCCTACACCTTAACGGAAAACGGTTTGTTTCAATGGATTTCCACAAACATACGGGACGAACGAAATGCAAAATCGATTTCTGAACCCATCGATCGGTCTTTGCGAAACGAAAAAACCGATGAGGCAGTTCTTTTCAATCGCAAAGATACGCAGGAATTGTACGTTTGCATCGGCAGTCACTGCTATGTTTATAATTACCGTTTGAAACTGTTTTACTATTATGATCTGAACGGCTTTCAGCCCCGGGGATTTGTGCAAGGGGAAAAGGATCTGTTTTTCTTTGCGGGAAATTCCATTTTCAAAATGGCCGGAAATACCGATGAAGCGTGGCCCATTTTTACCCGCTGGCGGTCCCGCTTTTTTGATTTTTCCAAAGCCGGTTTGCAGAAGAAACTCTTTGGTATGACACTGTATTTGAAAGCGGAAGAAGGGGAAGATTTTCGGATCGGGATCCGGGAGGATCACGAAGAAATGTCGGCCAAGAAAATTCTTTCCGTTTTGCCCGCCAAAGACAGTGCGAAAAAAAGGGTTTTTATGAAAAAGCGGCGTTTTCGTCTTTTGGAAGTGGAGATCGAAACAGACGGTAGGAAGCCATTCTCCCTTTTGGGTCTTTCTCTGAAGGGAAGGATCACAGATCGGGAAGATTAAAGAAAAGGAGTGTATTATGGCACAATCAGAAAAAGTAAAAGAACTGCTGCGCCGCCTGGAAGAAGGAACGGGCGAGATTTATGCCCGTTATGAAAGCCTGATCCGGGCCAGCGATGCAGGGTATGACGGAAAGATTGCAGAGCTGGAAAACGATTACCAGAGAGC
This sequence comes from Eubacteriales bacterium, assembly GCA_045590715.1. GTDB lineage: Bacteria > Bacillota > Clostridia > Oscillospirales > SIG627 > RGIG5579. The sequence goes on from JAZNRO010000024.1 coordinate 18,094, forward strand.
GGCCGGGCAGGTTTCGGCCCAAGCAAAAATCGATCGCAAGAATACTTTGGAGAAGATGGCGGACGCCGGGTATTTAAACTCCGGTGAGACCGTGCAGGCAACCATTGCGGCAAATGCCAATCGCGCCGCTGCGCTATCCGCTCTTTCTGTACAGAAAGCCAAGGATAAGAAGGCTTATTTGCAGGAAAAGGATAAGGCCAGAGCAAGCCTTTCTCTCCAGGGAGAAAAAGAGGTTACAAATTTGAAAAAAGAAGTGACCGATGCGGTGCGAGAGCAGGAAAATCTGGATCGTGAGTTCGAGGCCCAGGAGAGACAGAGAGCTTACGAGCAGGCTCTCAAGGAAGAAAATCTGAAGCTGGAAAAGGAGCTTTCTGCAGCCAGGATCGCACAGATGGCGGCGCAGACCCGTCAGGCAGAGCAGGAAACGGCTTTGGCGGCGGCTGCCCAGGTTCAGAAAGAGGCAGAAAGCAAGAAAAATAAAGGTATTCAGCCGAAAAAGACACCTTATGAATACGTGGATGATATTATCGAGCAGAACACCACGTATAATAAGAAAAAGAAGTATAAGGTGATCGACCGAAAGGCCATCTTGCTTGCGATTTCCGCCATTGTAAAAGATACCAAGATCTCTTACGATTACCGATATGAAATGTATTTGTACGGAAAGAGTCTGGGATATGTGACTTAAAGAAAAAAACTACTCTGCTTTACCGGGTAAGGCAGGGTAGTTTTTTTATCTTTTGTATCCGGCTTTTGAAAAAGTGAGAGAGGGAAGAGGGGAAAACGAAAAAAACACTTTTCTTCTCTTTCTTTTTGTTGTATAATGAAAAAAGAACAAACAAAGGAGCCGAAATGAAGGAAGTTACGATCTATACCGACGGTGCTTGCTCGGGGAATCCGGGACCCGGAGGGTATTGTGCGATTCTGGTGTATCAGGGAAAAGAAAAATGCGTATCCGGCGGTGAAAAAGAAACCACCAACAATCGAATGGAACTTTTGGCGGTCATCAGTGCGCTGGAGGCTTTAAAGGAGCCTTGCGCGGTAGAGGTGGTATCCGATTCCAAATACGTGGTGGATGCCATTGAAAAAGGATGGCTTTCCTCCTGGCAGGCGAAGGGCTGGAAAAAAGCGGATCGGAAGCCGGTGCTCAACGTGGAATTGTGGCAGAGGCTTTTGCCGATGCTTACAAAGCATACGGTTCGTTTCACCTGGATCCGGGGACACGCGGGACATCCTTACAACGAGCGCTGTGATGCAGTAGCGGTGCAGGAATCTCAAAAGTTTTAAGGGGAAAGAATGGAAAAAGTATTGGTAGGGCTTTCCGGCGGGGTAGATAGCGCCGCCACAGCTCTGGTCCTGAAAAAAATGGGATACCGGGTTTATGGCGTTTGCTTTTTGTTTTGCCCCGGCTCTGATGCCGAAGGGGCCAGAAGAATTGCAGAAAAGCTGGATATCCCTTTCCACGTGGTAAGAAGGCAGCGCCGTTTTGAAAATCAGGTGATTACCCCTTTCGTTCAAACTTATTCGGAAGGGCGCACGCCCAATCCTTGCGTGGAATGTAACCGAAAAATGAAATTTAGGTGCCTTTTGGAAGAGGCTGACCGGCTTGGAATTGAAAAGGTAGCCACCGGCCATTATGCTGCCATCCGAAAAGGGGAAAACGGCAGAATGATCTTGTCCCGGGGAAAAGACAAGGGGAAAGATCAGAGCTATTTCTTGTGGAAACTGACGCAAAAGCAGTTGTCCCGTATTTTGTTTCCTTTGGCGGATGCGGAGAAAAGCCAGATTCGGGAAGAGGCGAAAAAGCTTGTTTCCAAAGAGAAAAAAGAGAGTATGGAGATCTGCTTTGTTTCCGACGGAGATACCCAGTCCTTTGTAGCGAAGCGGGTACAGAATTTGCATCCCGGGGATTTTGTGGATCAAAGCGGCCGGGTTTTAGGCCGGCACAAAGGAATTTATCGCTATACCATCGGGCAGAGAAGAGGTCTCGGTATTGCTATGGGAGAGAGATGGTTTGTTACCGGAATTTTGCCGGAAGAGGGAAAAGTAGTTTTAGGACCGGAACGGGAACTTTATACCGACAGGCTTTTTGTGAAAGATCTTCGCTTTGTTTCCTGTGCCAAAAAGGACCTTCCCAAAGAGGGGATTTTGTTCCAGGGACGGAATCGGGGAACACCCATTCCTTGTAAGATCTGCTTTGAAAACGGGGGCGTTACCGTACTGTTTTCAGAGCCCGTCAGACGCTTTGCGCCGGGTCAATCGGCTTGTTTTTACCGGGGCGAGGACCTACTTTTCGGGGGAGAAATCGCTCTCTGAAGAAGCAATTTGGCTGCAAAAAAACGTATGTGCAAATTGTAGAATTTTATTTTGTTTTTTTGGGAAAATCTCACAAGAAATTTTGTGAGATTTTCTTTTTCTTTTTACTTGAAAAAATACTGAAAAAAACATCAAAATATAAATTATAAACAAAATGTTAGTAAAAAAATAGTTATCAAAAATATAACATTGTTTTCTTCTGATCTCTCAAAACCATAGTAAAATCAAGGAAAAAATAATATTTATAAAGTGTAAATATATTTTTTCGTTAAAATTTGTGCACTTTTGAAAAGCGCATAATTCATGCAACTGTGTCAAAAACGGCAAAAAAAGCCTTTTTTCGCCCTTCAAAAAGGCCCAAAACCGTTGATATTCTGCGCTTTTTGGTTTCTTGACAAAGGGGGGGCATTATGTTAGAATTATGCTACATACACATGACTATAGGAGGAACTTTGTATGATGAAGAAATTTCTGTCAAAATCGCTTGTACTTTTGCTTGCTTTTTTGATGGTATTTTCCTGCTTCGGCACCGCGGTTTTTGCAACCGATGACGTTGCCCTTGCCGAGGAAAATGCTGAAGAAGAAAAGAACAACAGCAAATTACAGGAGATTGAGGAGCTTTTAAACTCCAACGACTATGCCGAATATCGCCTTCTGTATCAGGGCGCGAAAAACGGTGAAGACGATATCGTAATTTCCGGAAAGGATTTTGATCCGGAAAAGACCACCGCTACCGTTTTCAAGGACAAGTACCTTGGCAGCGAGAGTGAGGTCGTTATGATTGGCGATACCGGTGACGTTACCTGGAATTTCGAGGTGAAGAAGACCGGTAACTATCATATCCAGATCACTTACGCTCCCATCGTTTCTTATGACGGAGATCAAGACGGCAAAGCTGATTTTGTCAGCAATTCCGCCACCATTAAGCGCGCGCTTTTGATCGACGGATCTTATCCTTTTAAGCAGTCCCGTTATATTGAATTGAACCGCGTATGGAAGGATACTATGGGCGGCGAAGGTTCTAATGACAGAGGATTCATTTTGGATAACGACGGAAACGAGATCAAACCCAACAAGGCTGAAAATCCCGTTTGGCGTACCATTATGGCTTCCGACTCTACCGGCTATATCGTGGATCCCTTCCTTTATTATGTAGAAGAAGGTGTTCATACCATTTCTCTTGCCGAAGTGCAGGAAGTTTGCGCGATTAAAGAAATTCGCATTTTCTACGATGATTCTTCCATCACTTACGAAGAATATCTGAAGGAAAACGATAAGAAGGCAGATAAAGCTGCCGGCGCAGAAATCGAAGTGATCGAAGCAGAAATTCCCAGTTTTACTTCCTCCAACATTATATATCCCATTTACGACCGCTCTTCTGCGGCTACCCAGCCTCAGAGCGCATACAATATTTACTTGAACGCGATTGGCGGCGAAAAATGGCAGACTGCCGGCCAGTGGATCTCCTGGGACTTTGAAGTTCCGGAAGATGGCTACTACACCATCAGCCCCCGCTTCCTTCAGTCTTTTGCAGAGGGTATGTACGTATCCCGCGAACTGAAGATCGACGGCAAAACTCCCTTTGATGAAGCAAAGACCCTCCGCTTTAAATACAGTGACGAATGGCAGCTTCTCCCTCTGACTGACGGTGTGATCGATGAAAAGACCGGAAAAGAGAGAGCACTGAAGTTCTATTTGACCAAGGGAACTCACGAAATGGAAATGTGGGTTGTACTGGGTGAAATGGCAGACATTCTCAATACCGTTGAAAAAGCACTTTCCCACGTAAACGAATGCTACCTGCAGATTCTGATGCTGACCGGTTCTGAACCTGATGAATACAGAGATTATCAGTTCAGCCGTCTAATGCCCGAAGTACTGAAGGGCATGGCAGAAGAGTCCAAGGTTCTCTATGAAGTTTCCGCTCAGCTGGAAGCCATCAACGGAACCAAAGGTTCTGACTCTGTAACCCTTGACAACGTAGCACTTCTTCTGGAAAGAATGAGCGGCGACGAAGATCTGATCGCTCCCAACTTTACCGAACTGAAAGACTACATCGGTAACCTGGGTACCTGGATCATGACCGCTCGTAACCAGCCTCTGGAATTTGACTACATCCTGGTTTCTCCCGCGGAAGACATGAAAGAAAAGGATGCTTCCGATTACTTTGATGATAAAGGCTTTGATGCCGACGCTTCCTTCTGGGATGCTCTTTCTTACGAATTTGAACAGTTCATCATGAGCTGGATCAGCGACTACTCCAGCTACGGTGTGCGCACCCAGGAAGGCTCTGAAAACTACGCTTCCGTTGAAGTTTGGACCACCTCCGGTCGTGACCAGTCTACGATCATGAGATCTCTGATCAGTGATACCTTCACTTCTCAGAAGAACATTGCAGTAGACTTAAAACTGGTAGCAGCAGGTTCTCTGCTTCCCGCTACTCTTTCCGGCTCCGGCCCTGACGTGAATATGACCCTGGGCTCCGGCACGGTTATCAACTACGCGATCCGTTCCGCTGTTCTTCCCATCAATCCCGAGGGATACGTTGATGAAGAAGACGATGATGAAGAAACCCGCGAATTTAATGCAAAATGCCGCGAGATCTTCTCTGATTACGAGCAGGTTGTTTCCTGGTTCGATGAAGCAGCTACCATTCCTCTGGAACTTTACGGTGTTGCTTACGCCCTCCCCGAAACCGAAAGCTTCTCAATGCTCTTCTACCGCAGTGACATTCTCCTGCAGCTGGGTCTTGATATCCCCGAAACCTGGGACGACGTTTATAACATGCTTCCCACCCTTCAGACCAATAACCTGGACTTCGGTTACCACGAATCCCTGGCAGGTCTTCTGATCATGCTGTATCAGCGCGGCCAGCAGCTTTACAGCAAGCCCTTGGAAGGCGATAAAGACGGTCTGACCGGCGCAATGAGTATCAACCTTGATTCCAACGAAGCCCTTGAAACTTTCAAGGAAATGTGTGAACTTTACACCATGTACGGTTTCCCCTATTCTTACAGCTTTGTAAACCGTTTCCGTACCGGTGAAATGCCCATTGGTGTACAGGGTTACACCACCTACTCTCAGCTGACCATCTTCGCTCCCGAACTTCGCGGTCTTTGGGGCTTTACCGTTCTTCCCGGTACTGTTCGTACCGATGAAAACGGCAATACCTTCGTCGATCACACTGCCGATACCACCGTAACCGGTATCGCAATGATGAGAGACTGCAAAGAAATCGCAGCCGCTTGGGAATTTATGAAGTGGTGGGTTTCCACAGAAACTCAGTCCACCTACGGTCAGGAATATTACGCACTGCTCGGTGCTTCCGGTCAGTACGCTACTGCCAACATTGAAGCCCTCTATTCTATGAGCTGGACAGCAGACGAAAGAAAAGAACTGCACAACCAGTTTGATTGGCTTCAGGCTACTCCCGAGATGCCCGGTGGTTATATCGTTGCTCGTTACGTTGAATTTGCATTCCTTGCCGCTTACAACGATGACAAGGATCCGGTAGAATCCATGCTGGAGTATATCGATGCGATCAACTCCGAGCTTACCAGAAAGCGCGGCGAGTTTGACCTGCCCACTCTGGAAAACTACGAAGACTACATGGCACAGCAAAAAGCTTAATCTAAAAGTAAGGAGAGGATTTTCTCATGTCTCAAAAGACAACAACAGCAAAAGCGCCTGTCTCAAGAAAAGACATGACCAAGTGGCAGTGGACACTGAAGGAAATGAAGAATAACAAGACCGGTTATTTCCTTTTGGCTCCGTTCTATATTATTTTCTTCATTTTTACCGTATTTCCTGTTATTTTGTCGATCTTTTTCAGTTTGACAGACTTTAACATGCTTGAAACACCAAATATGGTTTGGTTTGATAACTATATCCGTCTGTTCCTGGATGACGATATCTTCCTGTTATCCGTAAAGAATACCCTGGTATTTGCAGCTATCACTGGTCCCGGCTCGTACCTTCTGTCCCTTATCATGGCATGGTTTATCAACGAGCTGCCCCCCAAGATCCGTGCGATCATGACACTGATCTTCTATGCGCCCAGTATTTCCGGTAACGTTTACATGGTATGGACCTACATTTTCTCTGCAGACTCCCACGGTTTCTTGAACGGTACTTTGATGGATCTGGGTCTGATTACAACGCCTATCGCGTTTCTGAAAGACCCCACCTACATTATAGCAATCGTTATTATCGTAGCCCTCTTGACTTCTCTGGGTACCTCCTTCCTTACCTTTATTGCAGGTTTCCAGGTTGTTGACCGCTCTCTCTATGAGGCGGCTGCTGTGGACGGCGTTAAAAACCGTTGGCAGGAGCTTTGGTTTATTACCATGCCGTATATGAAACCGCAGATGATGTTCGGTGCGGTAATGGCAATTACCAACTCCTTCGGTTTTGGTTCGGTTATTACCGGTCTGGTAGGCTTCCCGTCTCCCGACTACTGTGCACACACCATCATGCACCATCTGGACGACTACGGCGGATCCCCTTTTGAAATGGGTTATGCATCTACCATTGCAGTGGTACTGTTCTTTATGATGATCGGTTCCAATATGCTGGTTCGTAAACTTCTCGGAAAGGTTGGTAAGTGATATGGCAAAATTAAGAATTCGCAAATCCAACCACGCTATGAACCGCTCTTTGGGCGGCGATATCGGTATCAACGCTGTCCTTCTTATCATGGGCGCGTTCATGTTCCTTCCTATGCTTTATACTGTCATGCAGTCCTTAAAGCCTCTGGACGAACTCTGGATGTATCCCCCTCGTTTCTTCGTTAGAAACCCCACCTTGGTTAACTTTAAGACCCTGTTTAACCTGATGAGCACCTCTTGGGTGCCCTTCTCCCGTTACATTTTTAACACCGCGTTCGTATCCATCTTGGGTACCTTCGGTAACGTTATTCTGTCTTCTATGGCAGCTTATTCTCTGGCAAAAATGAAGTTCCCCGGAAAAGCCTTCCTTTTCCAGGTTGTTGTTTACTCCCTGATGTTCCACACCACAGTAACTTCTATCACCAACTTCTGGACCATGAGTAAACTGGGCCTGGTTGATACCTATTGGGCAAGAATCATTCCTGCCTGCGCAACCAGTATGGGTCTTTACCTGATGAAGCAGTTTATGGAAACCTCCGTTCCGGATTCCGTTCTGGAATCTGCAAGACTTGACGGTTCCACTGAGCTGCGCGTGTTCTGGCAGATCGCGATGCCTATGGTTAAGCCCGCTTGGCTGACCCTGATCGTATTCTGCTTTAAGGATCTGTGGAATGCAGGTTCTTCCATTTACATTTATTCCGAGCAGTACAAGAGTTTCAACTACGCCATTGGTCAGATCGTTACCGGTGGTGTATCCCGTCAGGGCGCCGGCGCCGCATCTACCGTTATTATGATGATGGTACCGATCCTGGTATTCGTTGTTACCCAGAGTAACATTATTGAAACCATGTCTTCTTCCGGTATGAAAGATTAAGAAAAGGAGAAAAGCAAGATGAAAAAAGCATTAAGAGTATTTCTCTTGATTATTTGTATTGCGGCTCTCCTTGCACCTTGTGCAAGTGCACTGGTGCCGTATACGACCTACACTTACGACATTGACGGAAACTATGTGGAATCTCCTCACGCCTACGTGCCTGACCGCATCGTAGACTCTGCGGATATGGGACTGAAAACCCCTCTTTCCTCTCCCACGGACCTTGTTTCCGATGAAAACGGCAACCTGTTCTTGGCTGACCCCAATAACAACCGTTTTGTTATTCTCAATACGGACTACACCGTAAACACTACCGTTTCCCGTTTCTTGAACGGCCAGGGTGTTCCGGATAGTTTTGAGAAACCCCGTGGACTTTTTGTAAAGGACGAAGAGATCTTCGTTTGTGATACGGAGAATAACCGTATCGTAGTATTCGATAAGACCTGCGATGAAAACGGCAAGATCCTCTCCGTTGATTTTGACAGAGTGATCGGTAAGCCCGAAAGCACTGCTTTCCCCGAAGGCGCTACCTATAAGCCGATCGCCTGTGCCGTTGATACCGCCGGAAGAATCTACGTTGTTTCTTCCACCACCAACCTTGGTATCATCTCTCTCAATGCCGGCGGCGAATTCTTAGGATTCCTCGGCGCGCAGAAAACTGCGCCCAGCGCATTCCAGATCTTCTGGAGAATGTTCCAGACGAAAGAGCAGAGAGAAGCGCTCCAGTCCCTGGTTCCTACCGAGTACAACAACATTGATATTGACGAATCCGGCTTTATTTACGCTACCATCTCCTCTCTGGACGAAAAGAAAATGGCAGACGCCATCTCCTCCAAGTCCACTTCCGGAGACTATGCGCCTGTAAAGAAACTGAATGCAGAAGGTACCGACGTTATGCTCCGTACCGGTTTCTGGCCTCCCTCCGGTGAGGTTACCGTTGTTCAGTATCAGTCCGTTGCAGCGGATGCAAACCTTGACGTATCTATGATCATCGACGTTGCCCTTGGCCAGGCAGGTACCTGGACTCTGGCAGACGGTGACCGTCAGAGATTCTACACCTACGATTCTCAGGGCAACCTGCTCTTCATCTTCGGAGACAACGGTCCTCAGCTTGGTAATAACGTTGGCGTATCTTCCATCTGCTACCAGCAGGATAAATTCCTGGTACTGGACCGCACCAACAACTCCTTTACCATTTATAAGAGAACTGCTTACGGCGAAAGCCTGATGGCTGCCATCCAGAACGTAGCAGACCGTAATTACGATAAGTCCGCTGTATACTGGCAGGAAGTTCTTTTAAGAAACTCCAACTTCGACGAAGCTTACATTGGTATTGCAGATAGCTACTACCGTGCAGGCGACTACGAAAAGGCTCAGGAATATTACGCTGCCGCTTACGATGCAGAAGGTTATTCCAAGAGCTACTCCAGAATCCGTAAAGGCTGGATCGAAAAGTATATTCTTCTGATTCCCATTACCGTAGCGGTAATTGCCGTTGCCATTACCAAGTTCTTCGGTTACGCTGCGAAAGTAAACGTTGCCGGACAGGTAATGAAGGATAAGAGAACCTTTAAAGAGGCTGCTCTTTACGGCTGCCACGTGATCTTCCATCCCTTTGACGGCTTCTGGGATCTGAAACACGAAAAACGAGGCAATTTCAAAGCAGGTATCTTCTTTGTAGTGTTGACCATTGCTGCTTATATCTACAACGGTATGGGACAGTCCTTCTGGTACGATCCCTACAATAAAGGTATCAGCATCGTAGCACAGCTCACCGGCGTTTTGGTTCCCCTTGCCCTTTGGGTAATTGCCAACTGGTGTCTGACTACTCTGTTTGAAGGCGAAGGAAGCCTGAAGGACATTTGCCTGGCAACTTGCTACTGTCTGCTTCCCCTGCCTATGATGATGATTCCCGCTACCATTCTGACTCACGTTTTGACTCTGGATGAAAGCGCAATCGTTACTCTTTTGATTTCTATCGGCTACGTATGGACCGGTATGCTGTTGTTCTTTGCCGTTATGGTAACCCACGACTACAGCTTCTCTAAAAACATTCTGACCGTTGTAGGAACTCTTGCCGGTATGGTAATTATCATGTTCCTGGCGCTTCTGTTCTCCGGTCTGTTTGGTAAGATCATTTCGTTTGTTGTAAATATTTACACCGAGCTATCGCTCAGAGTTTAGGAAAGGAGGTACCTTGAATGAAAAAGATTTTGTCTCTTGCATTAACGTTTGTTCTTGTTTTCAGTATGGTTCTTCCTCTCCTTGCCACTGCCGGCCAGGCAGAGGGATTGGGTGATAAAAAACTTTATGACACTCTGAAAAACACCAATTACACCACCACCATTTATGATTCTCCTGAAGCAAAGCTTGAGACCATGACCAAAGTGGTGGAAAACGAGGGCTACGCTCTTTACATCCAGGAATTTACCGCAGAGGTTTGTGTTGTAGATAAGGTTACCGGCCAGATGCTCTTCACCAACCCCTACGACGTAGCAGACGGTTCTGCTTCTCCTGCTATTAAGTACGAGCTCCTCAGCCAGATCAAGCTTTCCTATCACGGAACCTCCGAGGCAAGCGGAAATCTGAACAGCTTTTCCGACGCTGCATATCCCGAGCAGATCAATATTAAACTGATCCGCGGCGGTGTACGCGTTGAGTACACCATGGGTGAAGCAATTAAGAAAAGACTGGTTCCTTATCAGATCGAAAAGAGCCGTTTTGAAAACGACATTCTGGCTCCCTTCTTTGAAGCTACCACCGATTCTGATTTAAGCTATGAAGAGTATGCGACTCTGAAGAAAAGCGAAGATCTTGCCGATCAGTCCAAGGCTTCTTCCGCAGAATCCTTCGAATTCGGCCGTTTCCTTTCCTTCTATACTCTTTACGACCTTTCTGATCCTTCCCTGACTGCCCGTCAGCAGTCTACCATTCTTTCTACTTATCCTATTACTGAGCGCTACGCCATCTACATTGTAGAAGAAGAAATTCAGGCGCAGGAGCTGAACGCTCTGGAAAATTATATTCGTAAGAATACCGAATTCTCTCTGGACGATATGCTTGCCGCTCATGAAGAAGTAGAGTACGTGCTGGAAGAAGGCTCCGCTCCTATCTTTAAGATGGCGCTGGAGTACACTCTCACGAAAGACGGCTTCCAGGTTCGTCTTCCTGCACGAGGCATCACCTTTGATGCTTCCACTTACACCCTGGATACCATTCAGATCCTGCCTTATCTGGGCGCCGGCAGACATGCAGATGCAAATGCCATCCGCAGAGATACCGGTTACAACTTCATTCCTGACGGAAGCGGTGCTACCATTTCCTTCGATAAGAATGACCTTTATACCCAGGTATCCGGCACTCTTTACGGCAGTGACTTCGGTTTCTATAACAGCACCTCTGCTACCACTGCCAGCTATCAGACCTGGCGTGTTCCCGTATACGGAACCGTTATGACCTCTGATATGACCATCAAGGAAACCGTTCTTGATGCAGAAGGTAAGCCTGTTTTGGATGAAGATGGAAAGCCTGTGAAGCAGGTTGTTGAAAATCGCAGTGTAAAACAGGGTTACGTAGCCTTTATGACCGAAGGTGAAAGCCTTACCCGTATTGACGCTGTCAGCGGAAACGGTGTTCACGGATACCACTCCGTATCCACCACCTTCTTTGCCCGTCAGACCGACTCCTATCCTCTGGACGGTATTACCGTTACCGGTGGTGTGGCAGTTTACACCAAGCCCATCGACAGAAAGTACGTTGGCAACTACACCATTCAGTACAGACTTCTGTACGGTGACAATGCTGATTACGTAGGTATGGCAAATGCATACCGCAAGTTCCTTTTGGAAGAGGGCATTCTGGAAAAGATCGAAACCGGTGATGACAAAGACATCAACCTGTATATGGACCTTCTGGGTGTCATTGATATTATTAAGACCGTTCTTGGCGTTCCGGTTGATGCTACCGCAGATCTTACCACCTTTGAAAATGCAAAGGTTATTCTGGACGAACTGAAGGAAGCCGGCGTAAACGACCAGGTAATCCGTTATCTGGGCTGGGTGAATGGCGGTCTTGCTTCCACCGTTCCTTCCAAACTGAAAGTGGTAAAGGAACTGGGCGGTGAAAAGAAACTGAAAGAACTGATCAGCCACGTTCAGAAAAACGGCGATCAGATCTATCTGGATCTTGATTTTGCCTACATCAAAGCCGTTGGTATGTTTGATGGCTATGATGAAGAAAAAGATGCTGCCAAGACCATCGACGGCAAAGCAGCATACTATCAGACCTACAACCCCATTGTACAGGCGTACAATACACAGGTAGCCTTTGTTCTCTCTGCCAAGACCATCAAGACTTATTACGATAGAATCGTAGATAAGTACACCGGTTACTTCGGAGAAGGTGCAAAGACCATCTCTATGGGAACGCTGGGTCACGCGCTGAACTCCAGCCAGGATGAAGACTTCCCCTTGAACCGTGAAGATGCAAAAGATTACACTGCATCCACAATGGGTCAGATCAAAGAAGACGTTGAAAGCATCCTGATTGAAAAAGGAAACTATTACACCTGGAAATATGCAGACACCGTTCTGGATATTCCACTGGATAGCTCCAACCGTATTACCACCACGGCAGAGGTTCCTTTCCTTGGTATCCTGCTCCATGGTTATATGAATTACACCGGTGAAGCCATCAATATGGCAGGCGACTATGAATATACTCTCCTGAAAACCATTGAAAACGGTGCAAATCCCTACTTTGTCCTTGCTTACGACAATATTGCAGAGCTGAAGACCAACGGTTACAGCGAATATTACGCAGTAGAATATGGCGTATGGAAGGAAAGTATCGTAGAAGAATACAAGAAGCTCAATGAGGTTCTCGGACCTCTCCAGGATCAGCTGATTACCGGGCATGAGATCCTGCAGGAGAGAATTGTAAAGGTAGTCTACGAAAACGGTACTGAAATTTACCTCAACTATAACAACTTCGCAAAGAACGTAGAAGGCGTTGAAATCCCGGCAATGGGCTTCTACGTTGCAGAAGCGTAAGGAAAGGAGAGGTGAAAAATGAATCAAGCAGTCACAAAAAAGGTTGAACCTATGACAAAGCCTGTGAAAAAGAAAAAATCCAAGGCCAAATCGCTGGATAAAGCGAAGGCCCGTTCCGGTTGGTTCTTTGTAGCACCTTTTGTTTTGATCTTCTTCCTTGTTTACATTCCCGTTATTATCGACTCCATTACCTACAGTTTCAACACCATCTACCCCTTATCCGGCGGCGGATTCGTTCTTGACTACGTAGGATGGGAAAACTACTACAACGCACTCTTTGTAGATGCAAACTTTGTTACCACCTTGACCGGCGGTATCAAGCAGCTGGTATTGGAAGTTCCTGCCATCGTTGTATTCTCTCTGTTTATGGCAGTTCTTCTGAACCAGAAAATGGTCGGCCGTACTTTGTTCCGTGCCATCTTCTTTATCCCCGTTATTCTGTCTACCGGTCTTATCGATGATATCGATATGAGCAACGCCTTTGCTGACTATGCAAGCGGTGGCGGTGCGGCAGGCGGAGCAGAAGCCGGCGCAACAGCGGGAGAAGGCGTTCAGCAGAACTCCAACTCTCTGATCACTGCGGTTGACTTGCAGGGCCTTTTCTCTACCATGAAGGTAGGTACCGGCCTTGTGGATTACGTAGTAAATATTGTAAACGATATTTATGACCTGGTAAACCGTTCCGGTGTACAGATGCTCATCTTCCTGGCAGGTCTGCAGTCTATCTCTCCTGCTATTTATGAGTCCTGTACCATCGACGGCGCAACCACTTGGGAGACCTTCTGGAAGATCACCTTCCCCATGATCAGCCCCATGATCCTGGTAAACTCCATCTATACGGTAATCGACTCCTTTACATCTTCCTCCAACCGAGTGATGAACTACGTGGGTCACGTATATGATAGCGTTACCACCTCCGGCGGCGACGTACTTGCTACTGCAATGTACTGGATCTACTTCTCCATTGTAATTCTGATTATCGCGGCAGTTGCGGCATTCATGTCCGCCTACGTCTTCTATCAGAGAAGAGACTAAGAAAGGAGGACAAATAGATGAATGCAGATATCAAAACCAAAAAGTTTGGTAAGAAAAAGGAATTCGACGTAGAATTCCAGGATCGTACTCCCTTCTGGGAAAGAGTGAAGGCAAAATTCTTCACCCTGACCTTCGCGAAAAATCTTGTTTGGGCAATCTTCCGTTATGTCCTTCTGATCGGTATTGCATACGTAATCCTTTATCCCTTCATTGCAAAGATCGCCGGTTCTTTTATGAGCCGTGAAGACTTTGTGGATGTTACGGTAAAACTGATCCCTAAGTATCCTACCCTGGATACTTATAAGGCGATCATTACTGAAAACCGTTACTTTGAAGCACTGTGGAACACCACCGTTATCTCTCTGCTTTGTGCAGTGGTACAGATGGTAACCACCATGCTCATCGGTTACGGTCTTGCAAAGTTCAAGTTTAAAGGTAATTCCTTCCTGTTCTACTGTGTAATCTTTACCATGGTAGTTCCTCACCAGGCGCTTCGTCTGGCTCTGTTCCAGAAGTTCCGTTACTTTGATATGTACGGAATCATCAAGCTCCTGACCGGTAATACCTTGAACCTGATCAACACCTACTGGCCTTTGGCTCTCCTTTCCTTCGGCGGTCTTGCCTTTAAGAACGGACTTTACATCTTCTTGATGCGTCAGTTCTTCCGCGGCGTACCCGATGAATTGGAAGAAGCGGCCTATGTGGACGGTTCCGGCGTATTTAAGACCTTCGTTCGTATCATCGTGCCCCTTTCCGTGCCGATGCTGATCACCGTGTTCATTTTCGCCTTCTCCTGGCAGTGGACCGATGACTTCTATACGCAGATGTTCTTTACCAGAACCTCTACCTATCTGATGCCTAATATCGTTACGGTTCCTCCTTCTCTGGACACCACCGGTTTTGAAGCTGCCATGGTTTACTCCTCGGCAATTATCAATACCGCCGCACTGATGATTATCGCTCCGCTGGTAATTATCTACTGCTTCTGCCAGAAGTACATTGTACAGGGTATCGAACGAAGCGGTATCGTTGGTTAAAAAAACAAAAAAGATGTGCCTTATGGCACATCTTTTTTTGGTCTTACAGAAAAAGAAAAAAAGCAGTTCATTCGAACTGCTTTTTTGATTTTTATTCTTCGTCCATTGCGTCCTTGCGGGAGAGATTGATTCTACCCTTGTCGTCGATCTCGATGAGTTTTACCTTCATCTTGTCGCCAACCTGGCAGATATCTTCTACCTTTTCCACTCTCTTCTTATCCAGTTTAGAGATGTGAACAAGGCCTTCCTTGCCGGGAGCAAATTCAACGAATGCACCGAAGGTCATCAGTCTGGTTACGGTACAGTTATCAAATACCATACCAACTTCAGGCTCAAATACAATGGCATCTACGATCTTCTTTGCAGCATAAGCGCTGTCGCGGTTTACTGCGGAGATGAATACGCTGCCGTCGTCTTCGATGTCGATCTTGGCACCGGTATCGGCGCAGATCTTCTGAATCACCTTACCGCCGGAACCGATTACTTCGCGGATCTTGTCGGGGTTGATCTTCATGGAGAGCATCTTGGGTGCAAATTCAGATACGTCTTCTCTGGGCTTGTCGATGGCTTTCAGCATCACTTCGTCCAGGATATAGAGTCTTGCGGTGTGAGTGGTTTCCAGTGCCTGCTTGATGATCTCGGGAGTCAGACCGTCGATCTTCAGGTCCATCTGGATAGCGGTAATACCGTTATGAGTACCTGCTACCTTAAAGTCCATATCGCCGAAGAAGTCTTCCAGACCCTGGATGTCGATCATGGTGTCCCATTCATCGCCTTCGGTGATCAGACCGCAGGAGATACCGGCAACGGGTGCCTTCAAAGGTACACCGGCATCCATCAGTGCCAGGGTAGAACCACAGATGGAACCCTGGGAGGTGGAACCGTTGGAAGAAACGATTTCGGAAACCAGACGAATGGTGTAGGGGAACTCTTCCACAGAGGGAATAACGGGTTCCAATGCTCTTTCGGCAAGAGCACCGTGACCGATCTCACGTCTGCCGGGGCTTCTGGAGGCTTTTGCTTCGCCTACGGAGTAGCCGGGCATATTGTAGTGGTGCATATAACGCTTGTATTCTTCGGTATCGATACCGTCCAGCATCTGCTGATCGGAGATGGAGCCCAAAGTAGCAAGAGTCAGCACCTGGGTCTGACCTCTGGTAAAGAGACCGGAACCGTGTACGCGGGGGATCAGACCAACTTCAGAAGCCAGAGGACGGATCTCGTCCATTCTTCTGCCGTCAACACGCTTCTTCTCGTCCAGGAGCCAACGACGTACTACAAACTTCTGCAGTTTGTAAACGCACTCGTTGATGGCAAGGCGCATATCGGGGTAGATCTCATCAAACTTTGCGTAGATCTTTTCGTAAACTACCTGCATTCTTTCGTCACGAACGTTCTTGTCGTCGGTATCAAGGGCAGCCTTTACGTCTTCAATGGCAAATTCCTTGATGGCCTCAAACATATCGTGGTCAACGTCGCAGGAGGGGTAAGAGAACTTGGGTTTGCCGATTTCCTTTACGATATCGTTGATAAAGGCAACCAGGCCCTGGATCTCTTTGAAAGCGGTCATAATAGCGCCGTACATATCTTCGTCAGATACTTCCTTTGCGCCTGCTTCGATCATAACAACTTTCTTTTCGCTGGCAGCTACGGTCAGCTCAAGGGTGCTCTTCTCTCTCTGTTCCAGGGTGGGGTTGATTACAACTTCACCGTCCACAAGACCTACGAAAGCACCGCCGATGGGTCCGTTCCAAGGAATATCGGAAATGGACAGGGCGATGGATGCGCCGATCATAGCGGCGATCTCAGGAGAATTGTCCTGATCTACGGAAAGGGTCAGAAGGGAGATGCACACGTCGTTTCTCAGATCCTTGGGGAAAAGAGGACGAATGGGACGGTCGATCACACGGGAAGTGAGGATCGCCTTGGTAGAAGGTCTGCCTTCTCTTCTGTTAAAGCTTCCGGGAATGCGGCCTACTGCGTAAAGTCTTTCTTCGTAGTCAACGGACAGGGGAAGAAAGTCAATGCCGTCTCTGGGAGCGGCAGAAGCAGTAGCGTTTGCCAGGATGCAGGTGTCGCCGTAGCGAACCAGACAGGAACCGTTGGAAAGCTGGGCAATTTTGCCGGTTTCCACGATCAGGGGTCTGCCTGCATATTCATATTTGAAGATTCTGTGATTTTCAAACATATCGTTTCCCGATTACTTTCTCAGACCGAGCTTTTCGATGATAGCTCTGTAACGGTTGATGTCCTTCTTCTGCAGATAGCCCAGAAGGTTTCTTCTGTGACCAACCATCTTCAGCATACCTCTGCGGGAGTGGTGGTCCTTCTTGTTCACCTTAAGATGCTCGGTGAGGGTGTTGATTCTTGAGGTCAGGATTGCGATCTGAACCTCGGGAGATCCGGTATCTCCTTCGTGAGTTGCGTAAGTGGTAATGATCTGCTGCTTTTCTTCTTTCAGCATGGTTTTCACCTCCATAAATTCTGATCCGATAACCCGGCAAGGGCAGGTGAATGGTCCGGCCACAAGGCAAGGACCCGTTACCCCTTTACTGCGTTACGGATTCTGGTATAATTTGCTTCGCCTTACCACAGACGGAGCAGAGAAAATTCTACCATAATCTATAGAAAAAAGCAAGTTTTTCTTTGAAAAAAACGCTTCTTTTCCTTATATATATAAGAAAATTTACAACTTCTTCACGATTTCCGGTGATGTTTTCTCTTTTTTCTCATCTTTTTCATATAAAAAAGGCGGCTTTTCATATTGAAAAACATACTCATCGCTCTCAGGATCAGCATGATCGCAATGAAAATTACGATCATTTTGTAAAGAGTGGCAGAGGCGCTGACGGTAACGCTCCGGGGGCCGGAGGCTTTGCCGGTCTTTTTGTCGTAAGAGGAAATGCCGAAGGTGAGAGAGGGGGAGAGGACGAAACGGTCCAAAAAACAGCGGCAGCTTTTTGCCATTGGTACAAGGTCCATTCTTTTTCATTCCTTTCATTTTTTTATTATAGTTTGCCTTCTTTTCAAAAAAATAGTATTCCTTTCCTTTCTTCTTTTGACAATTCCTGCAAAAGAAGAATGATAGAATGATTTTCCAAATCTTAGAAAAGACGGGAAGTGTAACGATGGAACAGGAAAACAAAAGCAAACTAAAAGAAAAATCAAAAGGGCAGAAAATCGGGAAGGCGATTTATGAAAAGTGCCTTTTGGCAGCAAGGGTATTTTTGCGGCGGATGGAAACGGTATCCGAAGCTTTTTGGAAACAGTTTTTGGCGGAAAAGGGAAGAGAAAAGAAAAGCTTTGTATCAAGGCTCTACGCCGCCCTCTTTTTCCTTGCCGTATTTACCTTTTCCGCAGTGGTATCTCTTGCCCGTTTTCCCTTAAGGGTTTACCCGGCGGGCTTTGCCCTGCTTTCTGCCCTGGGCGGAAGACAAAGAGCCAAGGGAAAGGAAGATCTGATTCTTGCCGTGATCTTAAGTTCTTTCTCCGGGGTGCTTCTTTCCTGCGCCTTTGTGGAAAAATACGGTTTCTTTTATCTTTTGGCTTATTTGATCTTATTTATGGCAAGAGCCGGGATCACGGCGGGAAAGCTGAATGAGTCGATCCTGGCCAGAGTGACCTTCTCCGCCTCTATGGCGGTGGGACTGGGACTGCTTGTGTCCATGTTTGAATCCTTTTCCGTGCGCAGTGTTTTTGCGGCGGTAAGCTTTGGTATTCTGACACCCCTTATCACCTATCTGCTTTGCGGATTTTACGTGTTTATCGGCTCGGACCTTTTGGTAGGCCAGATCCCTTCCCAGAAAAAGGTGTACGTGGAAGGAGCCTTTTTCACCTTGGCCTATCTCTTTTTATATGCGCTGAAGGATATTTCTTTTTTCAGTGTTTCTCCCGCCTTTGTTCTGGCGGTGCTTTTTGCTCTTATTCTAGCCAGAACCCGAGGCGCCCTTTACGGCGCGGCGGCGGGGATGATCGGAGGCATGGCGGCGGCCAGTTCCGGTACGGCACCGGCTCTGGCGGTGGCAGGCTTTTTTGCCGGTCTCTTTTTTGAATATTCCGGCTACGTGGCAATGACCGTCTCCTTTGTGGCGGCCTGCGGTTACTGTATGTATACGGAGGGGCTGGGTAGTTTTGGCTACTTTACGGCGGATTATCTATTGGCCCTTCTTCTTTTTGTTCCTCTTTGGTATCTTTTCCCCAAATCTTCCCCCGTTGTAGAAAAGACAAACTTTGGCGAGGTTATCACAAAGGATCTTGCAGGAAAGGCAAAAGAGAAACTGCGCAGTATGAGCGACGCTTTTTCCTCTTTGTCAGAGGTATTCTATACGGTTAGTGACACCATCAAAAAGCCAAAGCTTTCCGAGTGTAGCCGCCTTGTTTCCGATTGTTGCAGTCAGATCTGCTCCCAGTGCGCTTTATCCGGCGTTTGCTGGGGTCAGGAGCAGGGAAAAAACGTTGACGCCACAACCCTTGCCGCTACCCGCCTTTTGACGGAAGGGAAGGTAAAGAAGGAGGACTTCTCCGAGCCCTTCCGTTCCAAATGTATTCATCTCTCCCGGCTTCTGGAACTGATCAATCAGCGCTACGACGTTTTAAGCGGAGGCTTTCTGAAAAACAATAAAACAAGACTTCTGGCAGGGGAATACAGCTCCGTATCCCGGCTTTTAAAAAGTACGGCCGGAGAACTTTCTCAAGAACTGGAGTATAACCCAATGCTAGAAGAGAGGGCCAATAAAGTGCTCCGGAATCTTGGCATCTATTACCGCAGAGTGGCGGTATTCGGAAATCGGGAGCTGAAGATCGACGTATACGGCATCAAAATGGATCGGGTATCTTTCGGTACGGATAAGATCCTTTCCGCTTTTGAAAAGGAGTTTTCCTGTCTTTTTGATGCGCCCAGCTTTTTGATGTTTGAAGAAAGTGTGGTCATGCGCCTTCGGAGAAAAAGGGTGCTGTCCCTGGAATGCGCCAAATCCGGCTACACCAAAAAGGGAGAAGCGGTCAGCGGAGATCACTTAAGCTTTTTTGAAACGGATCGGGAATATTTCTATACCCTTATCTGCGACGGAATGGGAAGCGGTAGGGAAGCGGCCTTCACCAGCCGGCTTGCCTCTATTTTCATTGAGAAACTGATGCACTGCGCAACGCCGAAAAACGTGACCCTTGAAATGCTTAACGCTTTTCTGATGAGTAAGACCGATGAAACCTTTACCACCGTAGACCTTCTGGAAATAGACCTTTTATCGGCCGGCGCCAATTTTATTAAAGCCGGTGCGGCACCTTCTTACGTTTTGCGGGGAGATCGGCTACACCGCATCGAATCCCGTACACCGCCGGCCGGGATCTTAAACCGTATGTGCGCCGAGCAAACCAGCTTTACCCTGAAAGCAGGGGATTTCGTGATTTTGTTATCCGACGGGGCGGACCTGGGAGAGTCCGGCTCGGTGCTGGCTTCTATGATCGCAGGGAAAAGCTTTGAAAACGCCGGCGCGCTTTGTGATCTGATCTTCCAAGGAGTAAAAGAAAATCGTTCAGTCAGTGACGATCTGAGCATATCAGTCATTCGAGTTATGAACAATAAATGAATAAAATATATATTTTTTTATAAGAAACGGTTGACAAATTGTTCCCCTTCCTTCATAATAGGAAGAGAAGGAAGGAGGGATCATATGAAAAAAAGCATTGCAATTTCAGTACTTTTCGTGCTGGCCTTGTGTTCTTTTATCGTCCTTTCTTCTTGTGCCGCTCCGGAAAACCAGCTTCTCGGCCGCTGGGAAACCACCATTGAGTCAAAGGATCTGGGAAATATCAAGATGGTGTATCATTTCACCGAAGAGGGTGAGATCTTCCTGGAGCAAAAGAATTCGGATGCCATTCCTTTTTCCATTCCCTTCGGTACCTACCGGGTGGAAAAGGAAAAGCTTATCATCATCAGTGACGGCGTGGAAAAACCTTTTACCTATTCGGTAAAAGAGGGGAAACTGACCCTTTCTTACCCGGATGAAGCGGACCTTGTTTTTCAAAAGATTTAGCTTGTAAAAGCTTTAAAAAAAGCGCTGAATACGGCCTCTTTTCCCGTTTTCGGGGGAAGAGGCTCTGTTTTTGCACGAAACCGTATATCACAAGATATTGTTTGTACTTTTTAGTAAAAACACAATATCTTGTGTTTTTGTATTGACGAATACTACCGGTCGTGGTATACTAACTAAGCACCAAACATGCGAGGAAAGAAAATGAATGTTCAAGGCTATCAGAAACTGACGCTCCTGGATTTTCCGGGGAAAGTGGCGTGTACGGTCTTCACCGGTGGGTGTAACCTAAGATGCCCTTTTTGTCATAATGCTTCCCTGGTCCTATCTCCCAGAGAGGGGGACAACCTGGAGGAGGAAGTCCTTTCCTACCTTGCCCGTCGGCAGGGAATTCTGGAAGGGGTCTGCATCACCGGCGGGGAGCCTCTTTTACAGCCCGATCTGTCGGATTTTATTGAAAAAGTAAAGAAGATGGGCTTTTCTGTGAAACTTGATACCAACGGCTCGGATCCCGATGCCTTGGCGGCCCTTTTATCCCGGGGAAATATTGATTACATTGCTATGGATATCAAAAGTTCTCCCGAAGGGTACGAAAAGGCCATCGGCAAAAAAATGGATTTTGACCGTTTTGCCCGTTCGGTGGATCTGATCCGAAAAAGCGGCGTTCCCTATGAATTCCGTACCACGCTGGTAAAAGGGATCCATACGGAAGAGGACCTGGAAGAGATCGGTAAGTGGCTTTCCGGTGAGGAGAAATACTTTCTCCAGGGCTTTGTGGATTCGGGAAACCTTATCGGAAGCGGCGTAGGCGCCTTTTCCTCGGATGAAATGAGTAAGTTTTTATCAGTTATCAGAAAAAATATTCCCGGAGCAGCACTTCGGGGACAGAAAGAAGGAGAATGAGAATGTATCAGGTAAACAAACGTGACGGAAAGACCGTAGCATTTGAGATTTCCAAGATCTCTTCCGCCATCAAACTGGCTTTTGAAGCCTGCGAAAGAAATTACAATGACAATATCATCGACTTTTTGGCGCTGAAGGTTACCTCTGATTTTGAGCCCAAGGTAGAGAATGATATCGTTGCCGTAGAAGATATTCAGGACAGTGTAGAAACCGTTCTGGTACAGGCCGGCTATGCCGACGTGGCAAAGGCATATATTCTGTACCGCCGTCAGAGAGAAAAACTCCGTAATATGAAGTCTACCCTGGTGGACTATACCGACATCGTAAACCAGTACGTAAAGAATATCGACTGGCGTGTAAAGGAAAACTCTACCGTTACCTATTCCGTAGGCGGTCTGATCCTGAACAACTCCGGTGCCATTACCGCAAACTACTGGCTCAGCGAAATTTACGATGACGAAATCAGCCAGGCACACAAGAATGCTGACCTTCACATTCACGACCTTTCCATGCTCACCGGTTACTGTGCCGGTTGGTCTTTAAAGCAGCTGATCGAAGAGGGTCTTGGCGGTGTTGCCGGAAAGATCACTTCCGCTCCCGCAAAGCATCTTGCTACCCTCTGTAACCAGATGGTAAACTTCCTTGGTATCATGCAGAATGAGTGGGCCGGCGCGCAGGCATTCTCTTCCTTTGATACCTACCTTGCTCCCTTTGTAAAGGTAGACAATTTAAGCTACGACGCAGTAAAGAAGTGCATTGAGTCCTTCGTTTACGGCGTGAATACCCCCAGCCGTTGGGGTACCCAGGCTCCCTTCTCCAACATTACTCTGGACTGGACCTGCCCCCCCGACCTGGAAGACGAGTACGTAATCGTAGGCGGTAAGCGCCTTGACTTTAAGTACGGCGACTGTAAGAAGGAAATGGATATGGTAAACCGTGCCTTCATCGAAATCATGATCGAAGGCGACGCCAACGGCCGCGGATTCCAGTATCCCATCCCCACCTACTCCATCACCCGTGACTTTGACTGGTCCGAAACCGAGAACAACAAGCTTCTCTTCGAAATGACCTCCAAGTACGGTACTCCCTACTTCTCTAACTACGTAAACAGCGATATGGAACCCTCTGACGTTCGTTCCATGTGCTGCCGTCTCCGTCTTGACCTTCGTGAACTGAGAAAGAAATCCGGCGGCTTCTTCGGTTCCGGCGAAAGCACCGGTTCCGTTGGCGTTGTTACCATCAATATGCCCCGTATCGCTTACCTTTCCGAAAACAAGGAAGAGTTCTACAAGAAGCTGGATCATATGATGGATATTGCCGCTCGTTCTCTGAAGATCAAGCGTACCATCATCACCAAACTCTTGGATGAAGGTCTGTATCCCTACACCAAGCGTTACCTTGGCACCTTCAACAACCACTTCTCTACCATCGGTCTTGTTGGTATGAACGAAGCAGGCCTGAATGCCAAGTGGATCGGCAAGGATATGACCCATAAGGAAACCCAGGAATTCACCAAGGAAGTACTCAATCACATGCGTGAGCGTCTCTCCGACTACCAGGAGAAGTACGGCGACCTTTACAACCTGGAAGCTACTCCCGCAGAATCTACTTCCTTCCGTCTTGCCAAGCACGACCGCAAGAGATATCCCGATATCCTCTGCGCTTCCGACGGAGAAGTTCCTTATTACACCAACTCTTCTCACCTGCCCGTAGGCTATACCGACGATATCTTTACCGCTCTGGATATCCAGGACGAACTGCAGACCCTTTACACCTCCGGTACCGTATTCCACGCCTTCATCGGCGAGAAACTGCCTGACTGGAAAGCGGCTGCTTCCATCATCCGCAAGATCTCCGAGAACTACCGTCTGCCTTATTACACCCTGTCTCCCACCTACTCCGTATGTAAGGAGCACGGTTATATCGCCGGCGAACAGTATCAGTGTCCCAAGTGCGGCAAGGAAACCGAAGTTTACAGCCGTATCACCGGTTACTACCGTCCCGTAAAGAACTGGAACGACGGTAAGAGCCAGGAATACAAGGAAAGAAAGACCTACGACATTCTGGGCTCCAAGCTCACCCGTAAAGGTCCCAAGGAAGAGGAAAAGGCAGAAGAAAAGAATACCGCTTTCTTAGCAGACGGCGTTTACCTCTTTGCTTCCGCAACCTGTCCCAACTGTAAGATCGCTACCCAGCTTCTGGATAAGGCGGGTGTGTCCTTTAATAAAGTAATGGCACAGGAAAACGTAGCCCTTACCGAAGGCCTTGGCATTAAGCAGGCTCCCACTCTGGTAACGGTAAAAGACGGCGAAATTGAAAAGTTCGTTTCCGTTCCCGGCGTGAAGAAGTACATTCAGTCCGTTCAGTAAAAAAATCAAGCAAAATAGGGCGGGGCATTGCCCCGCCCGTATTGATAAGAGGTATAACAATGTATGATATCGTAATCGTGGGAGCCGGCCCTGCAGGACTGACTGCCGCTATTTATGCAAGAAGAGCCAATAAGACCGTACTCATTCTGGATAAGGGAGCCTTTGGCGGACAGATCACCTTCTCTCCCAAGGTGGAAAATTATCCCGGTTTCACCTCTGCCAGCGGTACGGAACTTGCCGATGCTTTTGTGGAGCAGGTGCTCAGCCAGGGCGCAGACGTTGAGGTGGAAAACGCCATCCAGATCCGTGATCTTGGTGACCGCAAGGTGGTTCTCACCGAAGAGGGAAGCGAATACGAGTGCGGCGCGGTGATCCTTGCTTTGGGTGCCCGTCACCGTCACCTGGGTCTGCCCGGTGAAGAAAAGTTTATCGGAGAGGGTATCTCTTTCTGCGCTGTATGTGACGGCGCTTTCTATCAGAATAAGACCGTAGCTCTCATTGGCGGCGGAAACTCCGCGCTTCAGGAAGCCATTCTTCTTTCCGAAACCTGTGAAAAGGTGTACGTGATCCAGAACCTTCCCTTCCTGACCGGTGAGAAGCGTCTGGAAGAGATCCTTCGCGGCAGAAGAAACGTAGAGATCATTACCGAAACGGTGGTTTCTGCCATTGCAGACGGGGATACTTTCCACGCTATTACCCTGAAAAATACTGCCAGCGGCGAAGAAAAGGAACTGGAAATTGCCGGTATGTTCGTTGCCATCGGTCTGGTTCCCGAAAACGGCGCTTTTGCGGATTTTGCCGATCTGGATAAGGCCGGTTATTTTGATTCCGGTGAAGATTGCCTGACCAAAACCGAAGGCATCTTCGTAGCAGGGGACTGCCGCAGAAAAGGCGTTCGCCAGGTTACTACCGCCACGGCTGACGGTGCTACCGCCGCTGTTGCCGCATGCAGATATCTGGAAATGAAAGCATAGAACTTTCAAAAAAGAAAAGAGGCTTTTGCCTCTTTTCTCTTTTTTGGGGAGAAAATTTTATAGCGAAAAATTCGATTTTTTGTAAATTTTAATAGAAAGACTTGTATTCTTTTCTTCCTTGGAGTAAAATGTAAGATAAGAATGTAGTCTTCTTTTTGTACTTGCAAAAAGAGGTTTGATTAAAGGAGTTTTTATGGCAAATATTCCGGATGGAAATAAAAAGATAGAAGATTTACAGAAAAAGTCTGTGAAAGCCAGCGCCAAGGCGCAAGCACAGCGGAGAAAAAAAAGGCTTATCACCGTTTTTTGTATCATCGTTGTGGTTCTGCTATTACTTTTTGGTGCCTATCACCTGATCTTAAATCATTACCTTGGAAAACTGAATT
>JAZNRO010000025.1:0-8285 GCA_045590715.1 Eubacteriales bacterium
TGGCGGAAAGTTTAATTGATTTAGTAAAATAAAAGAAAAGGATTTCGCAAAATGCGAAAGCCTTTTTCTGCACCGATACGGTTCAATTTTTCTTTTGTTAATTTCTTCTTTGCGGGCCGTCGGGGGCGTATGCACAAGCAAACATCGTTTTTTGTAGGGGCGAACTGTGTTCGCCCGCCAAGGTTTGTACAGATTTCACGGGCGAACACAGTTCGCCCCTACGGTAGCACAGGCAAAGTTTTTCTTTGCGGAAAGGGAAAAAAGTGATGTTATCAGTTTTTTGATGCTTTTCCACCGCCGATACCCGGTTTTGAACCACCGAAAGGGAGAAGCAAAACCACGGTATCAAGGAGTTTTCCTTTCTTTTTTTGAAAAGCGTACAAATGCTTGGCTATTTATTATGATAAAAGTTTAAGTTTTTCTTTGCGGAAAGGGAAAAAAAGTGATGTTATCACTTTTTTGACGCTTTTCGACCGCCGCTACCCGGTTTTGAACCACCGAAAGGGAGGAGCAAAACCACGGTATCAAGGAGTTTTGCTTTCTTTTTTGAAAAGCGTACAAATGCTTGGCTATTTATTATGATAAAAGTTTAAGTTTTTCTTTGCCTACTTTCTTTTTTCAAAAAGAAAGTAGGTTATTCCAGTGCGTAGTCGCAAAGCATTTCGCAAAGGGATGTAAAGGAAATGCCTTCCGCTCTGGCCGCGTCGGGGAAAAGACTGGTTTCGGTCATACCGGGAGAGGTATTGATCTCGATGACCTGGGGCTCTCCCTTTTCATCCAGCATCACGTCAACTCTGGAAAGGCCTCGGCAAAGAGCGGCTTTATAAGCCTTTTCGGCAAGAGAGCGGATCTGTGCATCGGTTTCGGGAGAAATCCGGGCGGGAATAATATGTTCACTGCCACCGGGCATATATTTGGATTCAAAATCGTAAAACTGACCTTGAGAGGTGATCTCAATAGGGGGCAGGACCCGAAGGGTATCATTTCCCATAACGGGAACGGTCAGTTCCATTCCGGAAAGGAAAGCTTCCGCCAGGATCTCGTCTCCGTAGGAGAACAGTTCCTTCAAAGCTTCTTCCGCCTCTTCTCTCTTTCTCACGATCACAACGCCGATACTGCTTCCCTGACAGCAGGCCTTCAGTACCAAGGGCAGACCCAAGGTATCAATGGCCTTTTCCACAGTAGCTTTCGGATCTTTCTTTGCCTCTTTCCCGATCTGCAAAAATTTGGGAGTGGGCACGCCGGACAAAGCGAGAATCTTCTTTGTGAGAATCTTATCCATACAAATGGCACTGGCGGCAATTCCGGGGCCGGTATAAGGAATCTGCATCCATTCCAGCAGTCCCTGCACCGCACCGTCCTCGCCCCCTTTTCCGTGAAGGGCAATAAAGGCAACGTCCGGCTGAAATTCTGCAATTTCAGAAAGATTGTCCTTTGCAATATCAAGACCCAAAACGGTTTCAAATCTTTCTTTCAAGGCCTTTTCCACAGCCTTGCCACTGCGCAGGGAAATTTCTCTCTCGGAGCTTTTTCCGCCCATGAGAACCAGTACTTTTTCTTTTCTCATACATACCTCTGATTAAAATGATTTTCCGATTTCGGGAAAGAAATCCTTCAGAAAACGGCCGAAGGACTTTGCCGCCCGAAGGGTAAAGGAATCCACCAGTTCATCGGTGAAGATCTCCGGGGCATCCAGTTTCTTTTCCCTGTGGAAAAGATAGTTTTTCTCTAAAAATTCTTTTATCTCCTCTTCCGGAAGGGAGAGGGTGTTTTCATAAAGGCTTTTTTCGGGACTGCGAAGCCTTTCCCACATATCCCTTGCCCAGGGAAAACGGTGGGCGGTAGAAGAGCCGGCCCGGGAAAGCTCTTTCCGGTAATCGGGGAACCAATTTTCCGGCCCGTGATTTCTCCGGTGAACGCTCTGGGGCCCTAAATCCCAAAGATAGTCTAAATAAAAGTGAAACAATACGCCAAGATTAAAATCCCGATGAAGATCAAGGCTTTCCCCGAATTTCACCAGGGCGGGAAGCCTTTCTTCCGTGGGAATATCCCGAAAGTGAAGCCGGTCCTTTATTTCCCTGTGGGCATCCACACAGTCCGGCAAAATACTGCCTAGAAAATAGGAATCCGAGCCTTCCGGCCAGAAAACCCGGGCGGCGTAAAGGTGCATCATCGTAGCAGGCATAAAACCCTCACAAATAACGATCTAATTTTTTTCCTACGCTCTTTTTCACCAAAAATCCCAGTACCCCGGCGGAAAGCACTTCCCCAACGAAAATGGAGAAGAACAAAAAGGGCAGTGCCGCGTCCCGGAAACCATATACGAAGTATAAAAGCGGGGGAACGATCAGGGTATTAGCCAGAATAGGCGGCAGAAAAGAAAGAATGGGTCTTTTTCTTAAAAGATACGTACCCACCGCACCCAAAAGGGTGGCAAGAGAGCCGAAAATCACGTCCAGCGCCACCGCGCCGCAGAGAAGATTTGCCAAAATGCATCCCACAAAAAGGCCGGGAATGGCCGCCGGGGTCAAAACCGGCAGGAAGCAAAGGGCCTCGGAAAGCCGAAGCTCAAAAGGGCCGATGGCAAGTCCGAAAAAAGACGAGATGAGAGTGGTAGCGGCAAAAAGCGCGCCGATCAGCGAGGCGATGGATAGATTTTTTACAGTTTTCCTTTTCATTTTTTTCTCCTAGTTTTGTTTTTCGTGAGGATGGTCCCGAACTCACGGCCCGAAGGCTTTTTTTATTCTATCACCTTTTCTCTTTCATTTCAAGGGATAGCACCCTTCTATTTTATGAAAAATACTTGTCTGATGATACTCTATACTGAAGGGCTTCTAAAATATGGGTTTCTTCTATGATCTCTGCCCCGTCCAGATCCGCTACGGTGCGGGCAAGACGGAGAATTCTGTCGTACCCTCTGGCAGAAAGGGAGAGGGCCTCAAAGCTTTCCTTCAAAATGGCTTCCGCCCCGGGGGACATGGTGCAAAACTTTGCGGTCTGGGCGCCGGTAAGGTCCGAATTGCAGGTAATCCCAAGATCTGCATAGCGCCGTCTTGCAATTTCCCGGGCACGGTTTACTCTTTCCCGAACGGTGCGGGAATCTTCCCCTTTTTTCTTGTCCCGCAGCTCCTCAAAGGTAAGAGCCGGTACTTCCACCCGCATATCAATACGGTCTAGCAAAGGGCCGGAGATTTTTCCAAGGTACCGCTGAACGGCTTTGGGGGTGCAAGTGCATTTATGATTGGGGTCCCCGTAAAATCCGCAGGGGCAGGGGTTCATGGCGCAAACCAGCATAAAAGCGGAAGGAAAGGTCATTTTCCAGGCGGCGCGGGTCACCGTCACCTTTCGGTCTTCCAAAGGCTGACGGAGTACTTCCAGATTGTGCTTATCAAATTCCGGCAGTTCGTCCAGAAACAAGACCCCGTTATGGGCAAGACTGATCTCGCCGGGGCAAGGGGTAGCGCCGCCCCCTGCCAGTCCCGCAAAGGAGAGGGTGTGATGGGGCGCACGGAAGGGTCTTTGGGAAACAAGGGCCTGGCCGGGCTTTAGCAGAGAAGAAACGGAGTGAATGGCAGTGGTGGTGAGCATTTCCTCAAAGGTCATTTGAGGAAGGATGCCGGGGATGGCCTTGGCAAGCAGACTTTTACCACTGCCGGGAGGGCCTACCAAAAGAAGATTATGTCCCCCGGCGGCGGCCAGTTCAATGGCTCTTTTTGCCACTTCCTGCCCCTTGATATCTGCAAAATCGGGAATTTTATCAAAGCTTTCTTCCGCTTTGGTGGGGGAAGAGACGGCAGGGATAAGAAGATTTTCTCCTTTTAAATGGGACAAGATCTCCCCTACGTTTTCCGCACCGAACACAGAAAGACCTTCTACCACACTGCACTCTTTTTCGTTTTCCTTGGGAACGAATAAATATTTTACGCCCGCATCCCTTGCGGCAAGGGCCCGGGGGAGAGCGCCGGCACCGCCACGAAGGGCGCCGTCAAGACCCAGTTCCCCGAAAAAGCAGTAGGAAGAAAGATCGATCTCCGACAAAAGGGTGCCCGATAAAATAGCAATGAGAATGGGCAGGTCAAAGCCACTGCCCTGCTTCTTTCGGTCGGCGGGGGCAAGATTTACCGTGACTTTTCCCTTGGGCACGGGGAGAGAAAGGGATAAAAGGGCTGCGCCGATGCGGTTCTGGGATTCCTTTACCGCAAGATCCGGCAGACCGATGATCTCCATTTCAAAAAAGCCTTTTCCGAAAAAGGCTTCTACGGTCACTTCAAATCCTTCCAGACCCCAAAGGGCGCAGGTTCTAATTTTACGGATCATTTTCTTCTCCCAATTTCCATGATTTTCCGCCATTTTAACACAAAAAAGGAATTTTTGCAAAAATTTCTTCCTGAAAAAAGGGAAAAAAGGGATAGACTTTTCCCCGGGGAATATGGTATACTTGAAATACATCAAAAAAGGAGGAAGGAAAAATGGAAACTTATCGCAAAGCCCCCCAGAAAAAAAGCGCCCAGACCCAAAAAAGTTCCGGGGCAAAAAAGAAGACCGCAGGACGCCTTTCTCCCGAAGAATTGAAAAGAAGAGAAGCAAGAAAACTCTATGAAGAGAGAAGAAGAGAAGAAAAGCGCCGTCTGGCCCTTCTCCGGAAAAAGAGAAGAAAACAGCTTTTCCGGGTATCTTTCGCCCTTTCTCTGGTTTTCGTTCTGCTCTACTGGGCCTTTGTGGCCGTCTCCATTGCCACCAGAGTAAAAGCCGGGGAAGAAGTGCTTCCTCTCATGGTTTTCACCGAAGGCAAGCGAAAAGAAGATAAAACCTACAAGCCGGAAGAACTACTTTTTGCGGGAAAGAAATACCTTTCCGTAAAAGAGCTTTCTCCCTATATGACCGTCAGCCAGTTCGGTGACGGCAAGACCCGTTCCTTCCAGCTGGAAAACGGCGAATGGGCCACCTTCCACTTAGGCAGTGAAGAAGCGGTGATAAACGGGGTGCACGTATCCCTCTCCGCGCCGGCTACGGTAGTGGGAGAGGATCTGTATCTGCCGGTAGATTTCTACGGGGCGAAGATGACCTTATTTGATTATAGCAGTGCCGTTCCTACCTACGGAGCAGACGTTCTCACCGCAAAAGAGGTAGAGCCGGGCTTTTATTTCCACCCCTCGCCCCAAAGTGCGCCTGTTCGATTTGAAACCGTTCCCGTAGCGCCCACCCTTCCCGTAGAAGGGGCGGAAAGCGCACCTACTGCATAAAAAACCGATGAGCCGATTTTCGGCTCATCTTTTTTTGCAAAACTGTGGACTTTTTTGTCTTTATTTGATATAATAGGCTGAAATAGACTTTGAAAGAGAGGACCGTAAAAATGGCGACCCGCACTTCCAAGGAAAATTATTATCTGGATATTGCCCAGACCGTAGCAGAAAGAGGCACGTGTCTTAGAAAAAAATACGGCGCGATCATTGTGAAAAACGACGTGATCGTTTCCACCGGCTACGTAGGAGCACCCCGGGGCAGACAGAACTGCTGTGACTTAAATTTCTGCCTGCGAGAAAAAATGCAGATCCCCAGAGGAGAGCGGTACGAGCTTTGCCGCAGCGTTCACGCAGAGCAAAACGCCATTATTAACGCTTCCCGGGAGCAGATGATCGGAAGCACCATGTACCTTTGCGGTCTGGACGTAAAGACCGGAGAATACGTGGAGGGTTCCTCTTGCTGTCAGATGTGCAAGAGAATGGTCATCAACGCCGGCATTGAAAAAGTTATCATTCGCGATACCAAAGAAGATTACCGGGTGATCGAAGTTTCTTCCTGGGTGGAAGACGACGACAGCCTGGGAAAAGTAGGTTATTAAACAGAAAGCAAAAGAAAAGGAGATCTTTATGATCAACGTTCCCGAAATTTTCGGCTCCCTGGTCTTTAACGACCCCGTAATGAAAGAATATCTCCCGGAGGAGATTTACATTTCTCTGAAAAATACTGCAAACAAGGGTGAAAAACTGGATCCCAAAATTGCAGACGAAGTGGCAAAAGGAATGAGAGATTGGGCCCTTTCCAAAGGCGCCACCCACTTTACCCACTGGTTCCAGCCTATGACCGGTACCACCGCGGAAAAGCACGATTCCTTCCTTCGTCCCATTGACGACAGCCACGTGATGATGGAGTTTTCCGGCAAAAATCTCATTGCCGGCGAGGCAGACGCTTCCTCCTTCCCCTCCGGCGGTCTTCGTGCTACCTTTGAAGCACGCGGATACTCTGCCTGGGACCCCACCTCTTACGCTTTTATTAAGGATAATACCCTTTGTATCCCTACCGCTTTCTGTTCTTTCAGAGGAGAAAGTCTGGATAAGAAGACTCCTCTGCTTCGTTCCCAGGAAGCCATTGACAAACAGGCCCGCCGCCTTTTGGCCCTTTTCGGCATCCACACGGACAGAGTGGTGGCAAACGTAGGCGCAGAGCAGGAGTATTTTCTCATTGACGATGAAATGTGGTGCCGCAGACCGGACCTTGTTTACTGCGGAAGAACCCTATTTGGCGCCCGTCCCCCCAAGGGCCAGGAGCTGGACGATCATTACTACGGCCAGATCAAGCCCCGGGTACACGCCTTTATGCAGGAATTGGACAGAGAACTTTGGAAACTTGGTATTTTAGCCAATACCGAGCACAACGAAGTAGCACCCAGCCAGCATGAACTTGCCCCCATTTTCGCTACGGTAAACATTGCTACCGACCACAACCAGCTGACCATGGAAATGATGAAGAAGATCGCCGCCCGTCACGGACTGGCCTGCCTTCTCCACGAGAAGCCCTTTGAATGGATCTCCGGCAGCGGAAAGCATAACAACTGGTCCCTTTCCACCGCGGAAGGCCAGAACCTGTTAAAGCCCGGCAAGACCCCTTCCCAGAACGCACTGTTCCTTTTGGTACTGACTGCTATTATCAAGGC
Source organism: Eubacteriales bacterium (assembly GCA_045590715.1). Taxonomy (GTDB): domain Bacteria; phylum Bacillota; class Clostridia; order Oscillospirales; family SIG627; genus RGIG5579. Next base: position 6,935 of record JAZNRO010000025.1, read on the forward strand.
CATTGACGAAAACCAGGATCTGATGCGCATTTCCGTATCCGGACTTTCTAACGACCACAGACTGGGCGGCAGTGAAGCGCCCCCCGCCGTTTTATCGATCTTTTTGGGTGACGAACTGGAAAGCATTCTGGAAGATATTATGGCCGGCGAAAAACCGGAAGACAGACCCAGAACGAAGCTGAATATCGGCGCATCCGTTCTGCCGGAACTGCCCGGTGATACCACCGACCGGAACCGTACCTCTCCCCTTGCCTTTACCGGCAATAAATTTGAGTTCCGTATGCCCGGCTCTTCCTGTTCCATCGCCTGTCCCAATATGATCATGAATACCATCGTGGCAGAGGCTATGTGCAGTTTCAGTGATATTTTGGAAAAGAGCGAGGATTTCCACACTGATCTCAATAAACTGATCCACGATACTCTAATCAAACATAGAAGGATCATCTACGGCGGTAACAACTATTCCGACGAATGGCAGAAGGAAGCCAAAAAGCGGGGTCTTTCCAATTTTGCGGATACCACCGAGGCTCTTCCTCACTATACAGACGAAAAGAACGTGAAAATGTTTGAAAAGCACGGTGTTCTTTCCGGTACGGAGATCGCCTCCCGCCAGGAAGTGCTTTTGGAAAACTACGTAAAGAGCCTGCGGGTAGAGGCCCTGACCTTTATTGACCTGGCAAAGCGGGATATTCTTCCCTCCGTTCTCCGGTATGAGAACCTTCTGGTAAAAGAGATCGAAGGCAAAAAGAAGATTCTTGCCTTCTCTTCCGTAGAAAATAAGCTTTTAAAAGAACTGATTCCCCTCTCCAGCACCCTTTACGAGCAGATCGGAGCACTGGAAAAGGTGGTAGCGGAAGCCCAGAAGATCACAAACACCGTAGAAGCGGCAAAATTCGGCAGAAAAGAAATTTACGACAGAATGGAGAAAATGCGCCAGATCGTAGATACCCTGGAAACGCTCATTCCCAGAGATCTTTGGCCCTTCCCCACCTATGCGGAAATTCTTTACAGCGTAAAATAAAAAGAACAACACCCAAGGAAAAAACCTTGGGTGTTTTTTTATGTTTTTTTATGGGGGCTTTTTAGTGAAAAGATAAAAGAGAAGAGCGAAAAGAAAATGAAGGCTTTTGCATTTTTGCAAAAGCCTTTTATCGTTCTTTCTATTTTATCAGTAAAGTTTATCTTGGGCTCCCTCCGGGAGAGAGCTGTCACTGAAGGTGACTGAGGGAGAGTGCGAAACCCCCAATTATATAAAAAGAGAATTTTCGCAGGCTCCTTCCACCGCAAGCGGTCCCCCTTCCTCTCGGAGGAAGGCTTTCCGGCGGGGCGTCGAGGCCTTTGGCTCCTACGG
>JAZNRO010000026.1:0-30584 GCA_045590715.1 Eubacteriales bacterium
CTACGATCCGACTTGGCCTGTGACGTGACCGATAACCCAACCTTCCTTGATATTGTGATCGGCAATTTGAAAAACTGGGACGTGCGCTTATACGAACATACCGGATACGTAGGTCATATCGGCTCTGTCAGTGATTATTACCGTTGCAGCCTGGATCTTCTGAAGGAAACCGTTCACCGCGAGCAGTTCTTTTCCGACCGCCATATTATGACCAAGATCCACGACAACGTACCCACCCGTTATTATAAGACCGCAAAGGTGAAAAATTCGCTGATCAACTCCAACGGAAATATTTTCGGCACCGTGGAAAACAGTATCGTCTTCCGTAACGTTTACATTTCCGAAGGCGCTGTGGTACGAAACAGTATTATTCTCCCCGGCGGCAGAGTCGGACAAAATGCGGTAGTAGAAAATGCTATCGTAGATAAGAAATGCGTTGTAAACGACGGTTCGATCGTAAGAGGAACGGAAACAAATCCTTACGTTTTGAGAAAAGATAAATAAAAGTCTTTATTCCCAAACGGTTGTATCTCTCTTCCTTTTTCAAAGAATGAAAAACTTTCAGAGGAACATATGAAAAGCATTTTTACTGATCTGGAACAATACCTGTTTGCAGAAGGCACTTTTCACAGATGCTACGATAAATTCGGCGCACACCCCATGACAATTAACGGCGAAGATGGCTATTATTTTGCCGTATGGGCGCCGGATATCAGACGCATCTTTGTTACAGGTAGTTTCAATAACTGGCGTGAAGAAGAGTTTGAACTTCACACAGAAGATAGTAGCGGAATATGGGAAGGGTTTGTTCCCGGAGCCAAAAGTGGCGATGAATACAAATTTGTCATAGAAACCCACGACAGTCGCCGCTTTTACAAAGCAGATCCTTTTGCATTTTTTGCCCAGTGTCCCCCGGAAACCGCATCTCGCCTTTTTGATCTTGAAAATTTTAGTTGGCACGATAAAAACTGGCTGAAAAAGAGAGCGGAAGCAAATCATTATAAAAATCCGCTCAACATTTATGAAGTCCACGCCGGATCTTGGAAAAGACACCCGGTAAAAGAAGGACAGGAGGAAGGCGACTATTTTTCCTGGGACGAATTAGCAAAAGATCTGATCGAGTATGTAAAAGATATGGGATATACCCATATTGAACTTCTCCCCATTATGGAGCACCCCTTCGGCGGTTCCTGGGGCTATCAGACCACCGGCTATTATGCCCCCACCGCAAGACACGGAGATCCCGAAGGCTTTATGCGCTTTGTGGATACTTGCCACAAAAAAGGAATCGGTGTAATTTTGGACTGGGTTCCCGGTCACTTCTGCCGAGATGCCCACGGTCTTGCAAAATTCAACGACTTTGATCTCTACGAAGGTCAAGATCACCAGCAATGGGGTACCTATCGCTTCAATTTTGATAAAGGCCAAGTTCGGTCTTTTCTCATCAGTAATGCAAATTTCTGGTTTGAAAAATATCACGTAGACGGAGTACGCGTAGACGGCGTTGCCAGTATGCTGAACCTGAATTTCGGCACACTGGAAGAACACAAGAAAATCAAAAACGAGTACGGCGGCGAAGAAGATATCCGTGCCATTGATTTTCTCCGAAATATGAACCAAACCATCGGCCGTAACTTCCCCGGTTCTATTACCATCGCAGAAGACAGCAGTACCTGGCCTCTTGTTACCATGCCTCCCGAAATCGGCGGGCTGGGATTCCATTACAAATGGGATCTTGGCTGGATGAATGATACTTTAAAGTACATAAAGACCGATTTTCCTTATCGGAGCGGCGTGCACAACCTTCTCACCTTCTCCATGATGTATCAATTTAATGAGAATTTCGTGCTCCCCCTCTCCCACGATGAGGTGGTACACGGAAAGTGCTCCCTGATCCAGAGAATGCCCGGCGACTACTGGCGACAATTTGCGGGTCTGCGCCTTTTATACCTATATCAAATGACCCATCCCGGCGCAAAGCTGAACTTTATGGGAAATGAGATCGGCCAGTTTATTGAATGGCGTTATTATGAATCTATCGAATGGTTTCTTACAAAATACGATCATCACCGGATGCATCAAAACTTCGTAAAAGAACTGAATCGCCTTTTCCTGAAAGAAAAGGGCTTTTGGGAGAATAATCACAGTTGGGAAGGTTTCCATTGGCTTGACGCTAACAACAGTGAGCAATCTATTTTAAGCTTTATACGAAAAGCAAAAAATCCAAAAGACGATCTTGTAGTTCTAATTAATTTCAGACCCGACGTTTACAGCGAATATCGGATCGGTGTTCCGGAAAAAGGTCGTTATAAAGAAGTCTTCAATACAGACGAAATTTCCTTCGGCGGTTCCGGAAAAATAAATCCCGATATCCTTGAAACGGAAGATGTTCCCTGGCAAGGAATGGAGCAGTCGGTGAAAGTAACAGTGCCGCCCATTGGCGGAATCGTTTTAAAACGTTACGGCAGAGCAAGAAAAGCAAAGCCGAACAAATAAAAAAAGTAATTCAATTAAAGAGGAAAAAATTTTACTTATGTTTGACAGCAAAAAAGATTTTATCGCAAATTTTCAAGACACTGTTTCCAGAAAGTACGGCAAAACGCTTGCCGACACCAATGACCTGGAAAAATACAACGCTTTGGCCTCAATGGTCACTGCAAAGGCAAACAGTTTAAGACGCGCTACCAATGAACGCTTCAAAAAAGCAGATTGCCGCAGAGTGTATTACTTCTCTCTGGAGTTTTTGATCGGCAGACTATTATACAACTATTTGCAAAATTTAGGTGTTTTGGAAGTAGTTCAAGAAGGGCTGAAGGAAATCGGCAGTGATTTAAACGACCTGGTGAAACAGGAACTGGATCCCGGTCTTGGAAACGGCGGTCTCGGAAGACTTGCCGCCTGCTTCCTGGATTCCATGGCATCCGAAGACGTACCCGGATACGGATACGGCCTTTTCTACCGACACGGTCTTTTCAAGCAGGAGATCGAAAACGGTTATCAGATCGAAAAGCCCGACGATTGGCTGATAAGCGGTTATCCTTGGGCTGTAAGCAATCCTGAAAAAGCCATCAAAGTAAAATTTGGCGGTAAGGTTTTGTGGCACGGTCAGAATGGAGATTACACCTACGAATGGGTGCCCGACGAAGAGGTTCTGGCTATCCCCAATGAGATTCCCGTTATCGGCTATACGGCAAACACCGTAAACCGTCTTTCCCTTTTCAGTGCTAGACAGATCGTAGAGGAACTGGATCTTTATGCCTTCAATGAAGGCGATTACAGCAAAGCCTTCCGCAAGCGCGCTGAAGTAGACGCCATCACTCAGGTCCTCTATCCCAGTGATTCTCACAGAGCGGGTCAGATCCTTCGTCTGAAACAGGAGTATTTTCTGGTTTCTTCCGGCATTGCTGACATTGTCCGCCACTATCGCAACGACCACGGTGACGATGCCTGGGATGCATTTGCAAGCCGTGTGGCAATTCATATCAACGATACCCACCCCGCTCTCTGCGGACCGGAACTGATGCGAATCTTCCTGGATGAAGTAGGTCTGAAATGGGATAAGGCCTGGGAGATCGTAACGAATACCATTTCCTATACCAACCACACCATTTTACCCGAAGCCCTGGAGCAGTGGCCCATTGAAATGCTGCGAGAGGTGCTTCCCAGAATCTATATGATTGTGGAAGAAATCGACCGCCGTTATAAAGAGAATTTTCCCAAAGATCTGGAAAACTGGTATGATCTGATGGCAAACACCTCTATTCTTTGGGACGGAAAAGCGAAAATGGCAAATCTTTCCGTGATTTCAAGTTATGCAGTAAACGGTGTTTCTGCCCTTCACTCCGAGATCTTGAAACACGATACCTTAAACAGTTTCTATCAGCTGACTCCGGAAAAATTCAACAATAAGACAAACGGAATTACGCCCCGCCGCTTCCTTTCGGAAGCCAACCCGGAACTGGCTCGCCTTATTACCAAAACCATCGGCGACGGTTGGATGCGGGATGCCACTGAACTTTCCAAACTGAAAAAACAGGCAAACAATCAGAAATTTTTGGACGAGATGAGCCTGGTAAAACGCAAAAACAAAGAGCGTCTTGCCGCTTATATATTGGAAACCACCGGCATTACCGTCAGCCCTGATTCGGTATTTGATATTCAGGTAAAACGCCTTCATGCATACAAACGTCAGCTTCTGAATGCATTTAAGATCATGGATCTTTATAACAGACTGTTGGAAGACCCGGATTTTGATATGGTACCTCACACCTTTATCTTCGCCGGAAAAGCGGCTCAAAGTTACTCCTTTGCCAAAACTGTTATCAAACTCATTAATTCCCTGGCAGAGGTCATCAACAACGACGAAAGAATCGGCGGAAAGATCAAGGTAGTATTCCTGAAAAACTTCAACGTTTCCCTGGCACAGATGATCTACCCTGCCGCTGATATCAGCGAACAGATCTCAACTGCCGGTATGGAAGCTTCCGGTACCGGTAATATGAAATTTATGTTCAACGGCGCCATTACTCTGGGAACGCTGGACGGTGCCAACGTTGAAATTTTAGAACAGGTTGGCGCGGAAAACATTAAGATCTTCGGTCTGAAATCCGAAGAAGTATCTGCTCTCCGTGCAAATCATAATTACAACGTTTGGACCGAGTTTACGGGCGATGAAAGAATTAATAAAATTCTTTCCCAGCTTCGGGACGGTACTTTCTGCAAAAATACCAGCGAGTTTAATGAAATTTACGATTCCCTTATGCACAGCAACGACTACTTCTTTGTATTAAAGGATTTTCATGCCTACGTAGATGCCTGGAAAGATCTGAACGATATTTACAAAGAAAAAAATCAGTGGCAGGTAATGAGTCTAAATAACATTGCCAGTGCCGGATATTTCTCCAGCGACAGAACCATTGACGAATACGTAGACGATATTTGGCACACCTTAAGACGAAACTAAATTTAAAAACAGGAGGCCTCTATGATTAATGTCAACATCAGCGGAATTCAAGAATTTCTTCCGAATGAAGAGTTCATAAAGCTTGAAAACGAAGGAAAAGAAGCCTTTCAGGCGCTATTTTCCGGTAATAAACCGGGAAACGACTATATTGGCTGGGTTAAATACCCCAAAGAATATAATAAGACTGACGTAGAGAGAATTTTAAAATCCGCAGAAAAGATCAAAAAAAGTTCCGATGTTTTTCTGGTTCTGGGAATCGGCGGATCTTACCTAGGTGCAAAGGCTGCCATCGATCTTTTAAAATCTCCGGAATATAATCTTTTGAAAAAAGATTCTCCCGATATTTTCTTCTTGGGCAACGCTGCTTCCGGCGCTCAAATTGAACGGATCAAGAAGATCATCGGAAACAGAGATTTCTCTCTTTGCGTAATCTCAAAATCCGGCTCCACAGCCGAAACAGGCTCTGCCTTCCGTATCTTCCGCACTCTCATAAATGAGCGTTACGGAAAGGAAGCAAGCGACCGTATCATTGCTATTACCGATGCAAAATCCGGTTTCCTTCGCGAAACGGCCACCAAAATGGGATGGGAAAGTTACGACCTTCCTTCTAACATTGGCGGCAGATACAGTGTCCTGACTCCCGTAGGTCTTCTTCCTATGGCGGTTGCCGGAATCGATATCAAGGCAGTACTTTCCGGTGCAGAAAAAGAAATGGACGAAATCGTGGCAAATGAAGGTGGCCAAGCTCTCATTTATGCCACGGCAAGACAAGCCCTTTACCGTAACGGAAAATATCTTGAGGTACTCTCCTCTTTTGAACCCGCCCAGAGATCTCTTGGCGAATGGTGGAAACAGCTCTATGCCGAAAGCGAAGGAAAAGACGGCAAGGGTATTTTTACCGTCTCCTGCACCATGACTACTGACCTTCACTCCTTGGGTCAGATGATCCAGGACGGAGAAAGAAATCTATTTGAAACCATTTTGTATATGCCGGAAAAGAGCACTCTTTCCATTCCGGAAGGAGATGATTTTAACGACGGACTGAATTGGCTGAGTGGTAAAACCTATAACCACTTTAACGAAGCGGTTGCCCAAGCCACGAAAAAAGCCCATATGAGTGGCAAGGTGCCCGTGATCAATCTGGATCCCGGCTTTGTTTCCGAAGAAAGTTTCGGTGCTCTCATTTACTTCTTTGAATTTGCCTGCGGACTTTCCGGATATATCTCCGGTGTAAACCCCTTTAATCAGCCGGGCGTAGAAGAATACAAAAAGAACATGAAGAGCATTTTAGCAAAGTAAAAAAACTTGAAAGGACTAAGATGAAAACAAAGGTCAACGTAATTTTCACAGCATTTGAAGCTGTTCCCTTTATTAAAACCGGTGGTCTTGGCGACGTGGGCGGAGCGCTTCCGCCCGCACTGAATAAGTGTGGCTGTAACGTAAAAGTAATTTTACCAAAGCTTTCCATTATTCCAGAAAAATACAAAAAGAAAATGGAACCGGTACAGACTTTCACCGTTCCCCTTTCCTGGCGCAACCAGTACTGCGGTGTTGAGAAGCTGACTTACCACGGCACGACCTTTTATTTTCTTGACAATGAATACTATTTTAAGAGAGATAAGGTATACGGTCACCTGGACGACGGCGAACGGATTGCCTTTTTCTCCAAAGCGGTACTGGAAAGCATTTTAAAAGTGGATGAACTTCAGTGTGATATTCTCCATTGCAACGACTGGCATACCGCTCTTGTTCCTGTTTTCCTGCGGGAATTTTATATGGGCAGCGAAAAGATGGCTAAAATCAAGACCGTCTTTTCCGTACATAATCTGAAATTCCAGGGCATCTTTTCAAAAGATATGCTGGGCGACGTACTTGGTCTTGATTCCAAAGCCGCGGCAAGCCAGCTTCGTCACGGCAGAGGTGCCATCAACCTAATGAAGGGCGCACTGCTGTACAGTGACGTATTATCTACCGTTAGCCCCACTTACGCAGAAGAAATTAAGGGCAGTTATTTCGGCGAAAAGATGGATGGTATCTTCAATAAACGCGCCGACCGTCTGTTTGGCATTTTAAACGGCATTGATACCGCCGATTATAATCCTCAAAAGGACAAAAAAATACCGGCCGTATTCGATAAAGAAAACTTGGCCGGAAAAGCCGTCTGCAAAGCTGAACTTCAAAGAAGGATCGGCCTTGATGCAAAAGAAAACACCCCTCTCATCATTCTCATTACAAGACTGACGGAGCAGAAGGGCCTGGATCTGATCCTTCGCATCTTAGATGAACTTCTGCAGGAGGATATTCAGATCGCGGTACTTGGCACCGGCGATGAAAAATATGAAAATGCCCTGCGGGAGGCAGAAAATCGTTATAAAGGTAAAATGTGCGCATATCTTGCCTTTGATCCCGCCTTATCTCACCTGTTTTATGCCGGTGCAGATCTGCTTCTGATGCCCTCTCGCTTTGAGCCTTGCGGACTTTCTCAAATGATCGCAATGCGCTACGGTACCCTTCCCGTGGTTCGTGAAACCGGCGGTTTGAAGGATAGTGTTATTCCCTATAACAAATATACCGGCGAAGGCACCGGATTCTCCTTCTCTGACTTCAACGCGCACCAACTCCTCTTTGTACTGAAAGACGCCATCGACGTTTATCATAACAATAAAGAGGATTGGAAGAGGCTTGTTCTCCAGGCAATGGAAACTGACGTAAGCTGGAAGATTCACGCAAAAGAATATGCCGGTGTTTACAAGAAATTGATGGAAGGAAGTCTCTGACAAAAAGCAAAAAGCCTATGCAGATCTACCATAACTCCCAGGATGAAAAATACCGTAATCCCTTCGGAGCCGTGACACTCGGCTCCGAAGTTTCCTTGCGCATTTTTGTTTCCGAATTTGTAGGAAAAGCGGAAGCAAAAATTCGTCTTTGGACCGATTCTGAAGGCGAAAAATGGATTGAAATGACTCCCTTTGAAACGCCGGACGGTCTTCTCTTTTCCGGTTCTTTTCATGTACCGGAAACGCCCTTGCTTCTATGGTATAGTTTCTTGATTTCCGACGATATATCTTCCCTTTTCTACGGAAATAACGAGGAAATGCTGGGCGGTGTTGGTCGCACGTATTCGGACGTTCCCCCTTCCTATCAGATTACCGTTTTCAAAGATTATGAAATCCCCTCCTGGTACAAAAATTCCATTGCCTATCAGATCTTTCCCGACCGTTTTCGCAGAGGATCGGATTTTGTCAAAAGAAGCGGAGATTGCCTTCTGGAAACAAAAGAAAACGGTCCTAAAACGCTTCTTCGTGAAGATTGGAGCGATACCCCTACCTATACAAAAAACGAGAAAGGGGACGTTACCCATTGGGATTTCTTTGGCGGGACCCTTCAAGGTATTACGGAAAAACTGGATTACCTTCAGTCCCTTGGCATTGGTACCCTTTACTTAAATCCCATTTTTAAAGCCTTGAGCAACCACCGATACGACACCGGCGATTATATGAGAATTGATCCCAGACTTGGTGACGAAAAAAGCTTTAAAACGTTATGTAAGGAAGCAGAAAAACGCGGAATTTCCATTATTTTAGACGGTGTATTCAATCACACCGGTAATGACAGCATCTATTTTGATGCCTACCGAAATCACAATACTTCCGGCGCATATGAAAACCCGGATTCCCCCTATGCCTCCTGGTATGAATTTAAAAACAGTGAGCAAACAGAATATGAAAGCTGGTGGGGAGTAAAGGACCTGCCGGCTCTCAACAAAAACGATAAAGGCTATCAAAATTTCATTTTTGGTAGCAAAGACTCGGTCATTCGTCACTGGATGAATCTGGGCGCAAAAGGATGGCGTCTGGACGTGGCTGACGAGCTAAACGACGAATTTATCGCTGGTATCAAAAAAGCAGTAAAAGAAACGGATGCAGACGGACTTCTTTTAGGGGAAGTCTGGGAAGATGCCAGCAATAAAATCAGTTACGGCAAAATGCGCAAATATTTGTTGGGCGATGAACTTGACTGCGTAATGAATTATCCTATGCGAACGGCTCTCATCCACTTTTTGACCGGCAAAATTTCTTCCGATTTTGCGGGTAAAAAACTGATGAGCCTTTATGAAAATTATCCTAGGCCTGCTATGGAAGCAAATTTCAATCTGATCAGCAGCCATGACAGAGCCAGAATTCTTACCATGCTAAATGGTTTTGATGAACAAGATCCCCAAAACACAAAAACAGATTCAGCAGTAAGCGAAGAAGCGCTGAAAAAACTTTGGCTGATTTTAATCATGCAGATGACCCTGCCCGGTGTTCCCTGCATTTACTATGGTGATGAAGCCGGTCTTACCGGCGGACTTGATCCCGATAACCGAAAGACCTACCCTTGGGGAAAGGAAAACAAAGATATTCTTAATACCTATCGCTCTGCCATTTCTCTTCGCAAAGAATGGCCCGTATTTACAGAGGGAAGTTTTTCGGTAATTGACACAAAATCCAGTGAAGTTTTCGGCTACAAACGGGCAAATGAAAAAGAAGAAATACTCGTTTTTCTTAATCGTTCTCCCTATCAGGGCGAAAGTTTTGGTATTCGGTCTGATTGTGATCTGTACGATCTTTTAAGTGCAAATCTCTACAAGGCGGAAAACGGAGTATGTACCGTCGCGCTGCCGCCTTGTACTGCGGTTGTTTTACGCAAAAACGAAAAATTGTGCACAGCCGATCACAAAAGATCCTGCGGAGTTCTTTGCCACATCACCTCTATCCCATCAAAATGGGGGCAAGGGGATCTTGGCGATGGAACGAAAGCTTTTATTGAAAAATTAAAAAAGGCCGGACAATCCTGGTGGCAAATTCTCCCGTTAAACCCGGTTGATGAATACGATTCCCCCTATGCCACCTCCTCGGCCTTTGCGGGAAATATTCAGCTCATATCACCGGAAGAACTTTTGAAAATTGGACTTCTTACGGAAAGTGACCTAAAGAAAGCAGAAGAAAAGGCAAAATTCTATCTTCAAAAAAATGATAGAAATGCATTAAAAGAATTAAAACTTTCTCTTTTAAAAAAGGCATTTTCCCGTTTTGAGAAAAATGACGGTTTTCTCAAATTCTGCCAGGATCAGGCTCATTGGCTTTTTGATTTTTGCAGATTTGAGGCGCTGAAAAGTCATTACGGTGAAAAAGAGTGGCAATTATGGTCAAAGGAACACCAAGATCCAAAAGTCCATCTGCCGGATGATCTAAAAGCAGAAGCGGATTTTCATTGCTTCTGTCAATATATTTTCTTTCTGCAATGGGATGAAATACACAGCTTTGCCAGAAAATGCGGCATTCAGATCATTGGCGATCTCCCCTTCTACGTAGGACTTTGCGGTGCTGACGTTTGGTCCAACCAAAACCTATTTTTGCTTAACGAAAAAGGCTTTGGCACAGAGCTTTCCGGTGTGCCGCCGGACTATTTTTCCGAAGAGGGACAGATCTGGAACAATCCGCTATACAACTGGCGAGAAATGGAAAAAGACGGTTTTTCTTGGTGGCTGAACCGTTTAAAACAAGCATTTTCCCGCTATGATCTGGTAAGACTGGATCATTTTCGTGGGTTCGAGCAATTTTGGTCCATTCCTGCCGGTGAAAAATCTACCGCCGGATGCTGGAAATTCGGTCCGGGGCTTAAACTCTTTGAAAAAGCAAAAGAAAAATTCGGTGCTCTCCCCGTTTTGACGGAGGATCTTGGTGATATTACCGTTCAGGTTAAGAATCTTTTGTTTCGGTGCGGTTTTCCCGGCACCGACGTCTTTCAGTTTTCTTATCCGGAACGGTTAAAGGAGAACATTTTCGTTGCCAAAGAAAGCGCTTTTCTTTACAGCGGCACCCATGATAATCAAACACTTTTGGGCTTCCTTTCGGAAAATTCCGTTTTAATGAAAGAAAGCAAGCTTTCCGCAAAAGATGTAATCAAGCTCTTGCTTGAAAGCACCGCCCCCGTTGTTGTCTTCCCTCTTCAGGATCTATTGGGCCTTAACGATCTGGCCCGAATGAACGTTCCGGGAAAGACTGAAAATAACTGGAAATGGCAATTTGAAAATGAAGACTTTTCCGATGAAAAGGCTACCGAAATCTTAAAACTCATAAAAAACGCAAAAAGAATATAAAATTTAAATGGCATAAATATTTTTATGCCATTTTCTTTTTTATAAAAAAACTAAATTTATCTTGATAAAAAAAACACCTAGGTATATAATGAAAAAAAATGAATTAAGGATAAAAATATGAAAATTATTGACGTATTAAATAGCGAGATCCTTTCCCTTTCTTTTGAGGTATTTCCGCCCAAAACGGAGCCGAATTTTGAAAGTGTGAGAACTGCTGTAGAAGAAATTGCAAAACTCCGTCCCGCATTTATGAGCGTTACCTATGGCGCGGGTGGCGGCACCAGCAAATATACGCTGGACATCGCCAAAAATATTAGGGACAAGTATCAGGTTCCCTCTCTGGCTCATCTGACCTGTGTTTCTTCTACCAGAGAAACTGTAAGGGAAAAGATCTGTGCCATCAAAGAAGCAGGGATCCAAAACGTGATGGCTCTCCGGGGTGATATTCCGGAACATTTGAAAGATGCCGACAGAAGCACTTGGGACTATACCCACGCCATTGATCTGGTGCGGGAATTAAAAGCGGAGAACCCCGATTTTTGTATCGGTGGCGCCTGCTATCCGGAAATCCATCCCGAAAGCGAAAACCAGAAAATGGACATCCGGTATTTGAAGGAAAAGGTAGACGCCGGCTGTGATTTTCTGACTACCCAGATGTTTTTTGACAACAACCTTTTATATAATTTTCTCTATAAGATCAGAGAAAGCGGAATCACAGTGCCGATCATTCCCGGCATTATGCCTATTACCAACGCCATTCAGCTGAAAAAGGCTATTGAACTTTCCGGCTCCTTTATACCGCAGCGCTTTAAAAGCCTTGTAAATAAATTCGGTTCTGATCCGGATGCTATGATGCAGGCGGGCATTGCCTATGCCACGGATCAGATCATTGATCTATATGCAAACGGAATCAATTTTGTGCACGTGTATTCTATGAATAATCCGGAAGTAGCCAGAAAGATCCAGGCTAATCTGGATCACATTTTAGGCAAATGATCTATCCTTCTTCTATCAAAGACCTTCCCCTTCCTCCCGTGTCGGAAAAAGAGGCTTTACGCTATGCCAGAACCAATGAATCCGATAAAAACAGCGTTATGCTTCTAACTGAATGTATCCGGGAAGCAGGACTTTTAAAGGGAAAAGTTTCCTACTGTACCCTTCCGGTAAAGATTCAGGGCGAAAAGGTTGATCTGGGCGCATTTTCCCTCTCTTCTCAATGTCTTTCCGACTTTTTAAAGGGAAGCGAAAAAACCGTACTGTTTGCCGCAACCATTGGGCTGGATTTTGACCGTCTGATTACCAAATATAATCTTCTTTCCCCTTCCAAGGCGCTGATGTTTCAAGCACTGGGCGCAGAACGGGTAGAAGCGCTTTGCGATCATTTTTGCGATCAGATCAAAAAAGAATATAGCCTTGAAGAAGCCCCTCGCTTCAGTCCTGGCTATGGTGATTTATCCCTTTCTATACAAAAAGACATCATCTCCCTTTTAGGAGCAAATAAAAATCTCGGAGTTTTTGTAAACGACAGTTTTCTCTTATCCCCTAGCAAAACCGTAACTGCCTTTATCAAAATTCCAAAATCAGAGGACTAAATGAATTTTATTGATTTTTTAAGTCAAAACATTGTAAAACTAGACGGTTCTATGGGAACTCTTCTTCAACAAATGGGTCTTCCCACAGGTACTGAACCGGTAGAATGGAATATGACAAATCCCCAGGCAATTGAAAAGGTACACTTATCTTATTTTGACGCCGGGAGCAACGTGATCTGCACCAATACCTTTCGTGCAAACCCTTTTCATTTTGAAAAAGAAAAGTTAAAAGATATTATTTTCTCCGCAGTGAAAATTGCAAAGAAGGCAAAAGAAAAATCAAAAAACACCGAAGAAAAGTTTATTGCTTTGGACGTAGGACCCACCGGAAAGCTTTTAAAACCCCTGGGAGACCTTGATTTTGAAGATGCGGTTTCCGCTTTTAAAGAAACCGTACGTCTTGGCACCCAGGCCGGTGCGGATCTTATCTATATTGAAACCATGACGGATCTGTACGAAGCCAAAGCGGCGATCCTCGGTGCAAAAGAAGCCAGCGACCTTCCCATTATGATCTCCTTCGCCTTTGAGGAAGACGGTAATTTACTTACCGGCGCGGATCCCGAAACCTGTGTTGCACTTGCTGAAAGTATGGGTGCGATTGCAGTGGGAACGAACTGTTCTTTAGGCCCGAAGGCCTTAAGAGGAGTAGTGGAAAAACTACTTTCTACTGCTTCTATTCCCGTGATTTTCAAGCCAAACGCCGGCCTTCCCAAACAAGTGGACGATAAAACGGTCTTTGATATTACGCCGGAAGAATTTGCTGAAGAAGTAAAAATGAGTGTGGAAAAAGGGGTTCGCGCCGTCGGTGGTTGCTGCGGCACTACACCCGAATACATCTCCCTCTTAAGCGATACAATAAAAGATCTTTCTCCTAAGGAAATTATCAAAAAAGAAGACACTGTTATTTCCTCTTATACCCACAGTGTTTTCTTTGGAGAAACTCCTGTTTTAATCGGTGAAAGAATCAATCCTACCGGTAAAAAGCGCTTTAAGCAGGCACTGTTAGAAAAGGATTTCGCCTATATTCTGGATGAGGGTGTTCGCCAAGCAAAAAAAGGTGCACATGCACTGGACGTAAACGTAGGTCTACCCGAAATTGATGAACCGGATCTTTTATGCGAAACGGTAAGGAAACTCCAGGCAGTGCTTGATCTTCCCTTGCAGATCGATTCTTCCGATCCTAAGGCAATGGAGAGTGCTCTTCGCATCTATAACGGCAAGGCGCTCATTAACTCCGTAAGCGGAAAAGAGGAAAGTATGAATGCTGTCTTCCCTCTTGTAAAAAAGTACGGCGGAGTTCTTATCGCACTGACTCTGGATGAAAATGGAATTCCGAAAAAAGCGGAAGACCGGGTAAAGATCGCCGAAAAGATCCTTTATCGGGCAAAGGAATACGGCATTGAGAAAAAAGATATTATCATAGATCCTCTTGCAATGACCATTAGTACCGATCCGGCCACCGCAGAGGAAACTCTAAAGGCGGTGAAAATGATCCGGGAAGATCTGAAATGCCACACTTCCCTTGGAGTATCCAATATTTCCTTCGGCCTTCCAAGCCGTGATCTTATCAATTCTACTTTTTTTGCTCTGGCACTGGAAAATGGTCTTTCCGCCGCCATTATGAATCCGGATTCTTTGGAAATGATGAAGACCTATTTTTCCTACAAAGCCTTAAAAGGACTAGATAAAAACTTTACTGACTTTATTTCCTTCGCTTCTTTACAAGATAGTGCCATAAGCGTTCAAAAAACGGAAGTTAGCAGGAAAGAAACGGATCTTTATAGTGCCATTGAAAACGGTCTTTCTGAAAAAGCCGGAGAACTTACAAAAGAGGAACTGAAAACTATTGATCCTCTTGCCCTTGTGAATGAAAAAGTAATCCCGGCCTTAAATTCGGTGGGAGAAAAATTTGAACGAAAGAAGATCTATCTCCCCCAACTCTTAATGAGCGCTGAGGCGGCAAAAGCGTCCTTTGACGTAATAAAGGCGGCAATGCTGGAAAACGGAAACAGTGCCAAAAAGGGAGCCTTCGTCCTTGCCACAGTAAAGGGTGATATTCACGATATCGGCAAAAACATCGTAAAGCTATTGATGGAAAACTACGGTTACGACGTAATCGATCTTGGAAAAGACGTAGACGCGAAAACCATTTGTGAAAAGGTTTTGGAAAGCGGGGCTTCCCTTCTGGGTCTTTCCGCACTGATGACAACCACGGTACCGGCGATGGAAGAAACCATCTCCCTTATCAGAGAAAAAGCACCTTTCTGCCGGGTGGTAGTCGGCGGCGCGGTCCTTACCCCGGAATACGCCGAGAAAATCGGAGCAGACTTTTACGCCAAAGACGCCATGGAGGCTGTTCGTATTGCGGAAAAAGTTTTCGGTGCATAGTCTAAAATTATAGTGGAAATACTTGACATAAAGATAGGAAAATGCTATAATTTCTTGAAGCGTTGATGGAGCGAGTAGCAGAAATCACATCTTTTCAGAGAGCCGCTGACGGTGAAAAAGCGGCAAGATGCTTTTGTGAAAAACACTCCGGAGTTTGCGGAAGAAAGCGGAATGCAAGTAGAACCGCACGTTCATCCCGTAAAGATGCAAATGAGAGGACCTTCGGGTCAATTTGGGTGGTATCGCGGAAGTATAACCTTTCGTCCCATATTTGGGGCGAAAGGTTTTTTGTTTTTCCCCATAAAAATTCGATGAAAACAAATACTATTACAGTAAAATTTGGAGGATATTATGCTGAGAACTCATACCTGTAATGATTTAAGAAATGATCACATCGGTGAAAAAGTTACCCTCACCGGTTGGATCGATACCGTTCGCGACCACGGCGGCGTACTGTTTGTTGACCTTCGTGACCACTACGGCACCACCCAGGTTGTTTTGTCCGATGATAAAATGATCTCCGGTATGCCCAAGGAAACGGTTATTCTGGTGGAAGGCACGGTTACCAAGCGTGACGAAGAAACCGTGAACCCCAAGCTTGATACCGGTCTGATTGAAGTGAAGGCAGAAAAAATTGAAGTTCTCGGTCCCTGCAAGCTGGGTCTTCCTTTTGAAATCGGCTCTTCCGATCTTACCCGCGAGGAAGTACGCTTGAAATACAGATATCTTGATCTTCGTAATCCCAAGATCCATAATAACATCGTTCTGCGCTCTAAGATCGTAAGCTTTTTGCGGCGCCAGATGGAAGATATGGGCTTTATGGAAATCCAGACCCCCATTCTTACCGCTTCTTCCCCCGAAGGCGCACGCGACTACCTGGTACCCAGCCGTAAGCACAAGGGCAAATTCTACGCTCTTCCCCAGGCTCCCCAGCAGTTCAAACAGCTTCTGATGGCATCCGGTTTTGACCGTTACTTCCAGATCGCGCCCTGCTTCCGTGATGAAGACGCAAGGCAGGACCGTTCTCCCGGAGAATTCTATCAGCTGGATTTTGAAATGAGCTTTGCTACCCAGGAAGACGTTTTTGAAGTAGCAGAAAAGGTAGTTTATAACACCTTTAAGGAATTTACCGATAAAAAGATCTCCGAGCCCCCCTTCCGTCGCATTCCCTTTGCCGAAGCGATGCTGAAATACGGTACGGATAAGCCCGACCTTCGTAACCCCCTGATTATTCAGGATCTGACCGAGTTCTTTGCAAAACACGAGTTTTTAAATATCAACGGCAGAACCGTTCCCTTTAAGAATAAGCTGGTGCGCGGTATGGTTGCCAATTACCTGGTGAAAAAGGATGGTGACGGTGACGGAAAGAAAGCCTTTGAAAAGGCCATCGACACTTATTCCAGAAGCATCGGTATGAAATTCGGTATCGGTTATATCACCCTGGAAGAGGGCGAATACAAAGGACCTATTGCAAAGTTCCTTACCGAAGAGCAGAAGGCAGAACTGACTGAGCTTGTTGGTATTAAGGAAGGCGAAAGCCTCTTCTTTATCAGTGATGCCCCCGGTGTGATCGACCGTCTTTCCGGTGAAATGAGAACCTGGATCGCAAATGAACTGAATCTCATTAAGAAGGACAGCTTTGAATTCTGCTTTATCGTTGACTTCCCCATGTACGAAAAGAACGAAGAGACCGGTAAGATCGACTTTACCCACAACCCCTTCTCTATGCCCCAGGGCGGTATGGACGCGCTACTCAATAAAGATCCTCTGGATATCTTTGCTTATCAGTACGACATCGTTTGCAACGGTGTAGAGCTTTCTTCCGGCGCTGTTCGTAACCACAACCCGGAAATTATGAGCAAGGCCTTTGAAATTGCAGGCTACAGTGAAGAAGATCTGAAGGCAAAGTTCGGCGCTCTCTACACTGCCTTCAACTACGGCGCTCCCCCTCACGCAGGTATGGCACCCGGTGTTGACAGAATGGTAATGCTCATTGCCGAAGAAGAAACCATTCGCGACGTAATTGCCTTCCCCTTGAACGGCAACGCCCAGGATCTGATGATGGGCGCACCCGGTGACGTAACCGAGCAGCAGCTCAGAGAAGTTCACATTAAAGTAAGAGACTAATCCTTATTTTGGAGTTTACTATGGATAGAGAAACCTTAAGAAAACTGGAAATGTTAAACCAGCTCTCCCTGACGGAAGAACAAAAGGAAAACGTTATTTCCTTCTTTGCAGAGAGAGACGGCGAACTTTCCGTTTTAAATGCCATTGATACTGAAAACACCGAGAGAATGGTACACGTTTTCCCCATTGAAACCGTTATTCGCGAAGATAAAGTTTGCCAGAAATTTACCCGCGAGGAACTGCAGAAGGGCGCTGTCGATACCGACGAGGGCTACTGGTGCGTTCCCCGTGTAGTAGAATAAAGGAGGTTTTACAATGAATTTTTATAAAGCAAAAAAAGACCTCTGTGAAGGCAGAAAATTCGTTGCGGATGATATGTTTCTCACCTGCGATCTGCCCACCACCGCCGGATCCAAAATGCTCTCCGGCTTTATGAGTTTATTGAACGCCCAAGTTTTAGACTGTCTTACCGAAAAAGGCTTTGCCCTTGCCGGTAAAACCGCTGTGGGTGAATTTGCCATTGACCTTTTGGGCGAAACGGATTTTGAAGGACCTATTACCGACGGCACTACCCTTTTAAACGGTGCTTGTGAAATCATAAAAAACGGTGATGCGGAATTTTGTTTGAATTTTGACGTAAACGGTGCTCCCAGAAGAGCCGCCGCACAGACCGGCCTTGTAAACGTAAAGCCTACCTACGGCACGGTTTCCCGCTACGGTCTTGTGGGTGTTGCTTCTTCCGGTGAAACGGTTACCGTTACCGCAAAAGATGCGAAAAAATGCAAAGAAGTCCTTGATATCATCGCATGTCACGACGATAAGGACGGTACCAGCCTTTCCGATGAAATCTGCGCCAAAGTAAAGGAAAGCGGTAAGACTGCAAAAATCGCTCTTCTCCAGGACTTTGTAGATGCAGCTGACGAAGAAGTAAAGGCGGCTATTTTCTCTGCAAAAGAGACCCTGGAAAAAGAAGGCGTTGCCGTTGAAATCATTAAAAACGACGTGATCTTTGCTTCCCGTATTGCCTGGAATATTTTGATGAGTGCGGAAGCTTGTAACAACGTATCCCGTTTTGATGGTGTAAAATACGGTTACAGAGCGGAAAGCTTTACAAATATTGACGAGCTTTATACCAAGAGCCGCACGGAAGCCTTTGGCGATCTGATCAAGACCTGTATCCTTTTCGGTTCCGAAACTCTTTCTACGGACAATTATATGAAGGTGTACGACAAGGCTCTGAGAATCAGAAGAGTGGTTACCGAAACCTTTACCACCCTTTTTGAAACCTACGACGCCGTTCTTCTGGCTGCTACTTCCAAAATGGCTTATACCACAGAAGACATTGAAAATAATAAAGAACTTGCTTACAAGGAAAATCTCTTCACTGCACCTGCCTCCATTACCGGACTTCCCGCCCTTACCGTAAAGGGTGTTCAGTTTATCGCCGGTGCACTGAACGAAGGAAAACTCTTTGATATTGCAGAAAAACTTTGTAAGGAGGCAGAATAATGAGATACGAAACCGTCATTGGTCTGGAAGTTCACGTGGAACTTGCTACCGATTCTAAAATTTTCTGTTCCTGTTCTGCTCACTCCTACGGTGCAGAGCCCAATACCCACGTATGCCCCGCTTGCTGCGGTATGCCCGGTATGCTTCCTGTTGTAAACAAAAGAGTAGTAGATTTTGGTATGAAGGCCGGTATGATGCTGAATTGCCGTATCAACCGAACCACTACCTTTGATAAAAAGAGCTATTACTATCCCGATCTTCCCGCGGCTTTCCAGACCACCCAGTGGTTCTCCCCCGTTGCAGTAGACGGCCTTGTGGACATCGAAACCTCTGCAGGCAAAAAGTCCGTTAGTATTAAGCAGATTCATATGGAAGAATATGCCGGTAAACTGGTACACGATATCAGAGAAGGTACTACCCACGTAGATTTTAACCGTACCAGTGTTCCGCTGATTGAGATCGTAAGCCAGCCCGACCTTTCCTCTGCAGAAGAAGTAGAAGCTTATCTTTTAAGACTGAAGACCCTACTGCGCTATGCAAAAGTAGCGGAATGCGAAATGGCACACGGTACCATGCGCTATAACGTAAACCTTTCCGTTCGTCCGGAAGGAACGAAAGAATACGGCGTTCGTACCGAAATTAAGAATATGAACTCGGTAGAAGCGATCAAGCGCGCTATTGAGTACGAAACTGCCCGTCACATTGACGCTCTTGAAAATAATACCGAAGTATTGGTACAAGAAACCAGAAGATGGGACGACATCAAAGGCAAGAGCTTTGCTATGAGAACCAAGGAAACGGCCGGTGATTACCGCTATTTCCCCGACCCGAACATTATGCCCGTTGTCATTGACGATGTTTGGTTTGATTCTATCAAGTCTACCCTTCCCGAATTTCCGGAAGTAAAGATGGAGCGCTATACCGCCTCTTACGGTCTTACGGAATACGATGCACAAAGACTGACGGAAAGCATTGCTCTTTGCGAATGCTTTGAAGACGCTTTCAAGGAATGCGGTAGTGCAAAAGACGCGGCAAACTGGATGCTTTCCGACGTAATGAAAGCGCTGAACGCTAGACAGATGACCTACGACCAGCTGAACCTTGACGGTGCGGTGCTTGGCAAACTTATTACTCTTGTAAGCGAAGGAAAAGTCAGCCGTCCCAACGGCAAGAAGATTCTGGACGCAATGTTTGAAGATCCCGCAATGGATCCCGAAGCCTTTGCGAAGAAGGAAAATCTGATCATTTCCAATGACACAGGTCTTGTTGACAAGGTAGTAAAGGAAGCCATTCTCTCCGATCCCAAGGCAGTAGCCGACTTTAAGGGCGGAAAAGAAAAGGCACTGATGGCACTGTTTGGCAAGTGTATGAAGGAACTGCGTGGAAACTGCAATCCCCAGGAACTGAAGACAATCTTAATTGATGCCATTAACAAAATGGACTGACAAATAAAAAAAGAAAAACCTTGAACGGATTACCGTTCAAGGTTTTTTTCATATAAACATTGTTTCAGCTCATCCAGTTTTTTCGGATCAAGCGCCTTTGTATCCTTCAAAGGGTTCTCAAGCCCTAATTTCTCGTACTTGAAAAATCCCATTGTATGGAAAGGAAGGAGTTCATAATCCGTTACACAGGAATAGGAAGAAATGATATCCTGATACGCTCTTACGTGCTCACAGGTATCATTGATACCGGGAACAATGACAGTACGTACCAAAGTAGGTTTTTCGATCTCTTCCAAAAAATCCAGGGTTTTCAGCGTCTTTTCAATGCCACAGCCGGTATACTTCCGATAGGAAGCGTCGTCCCAGAATTTCAGATCTAAAATAACGCTCTGACAATTCTCATAGACAAAACGGACATCTTCACAAAGCTCTACTTGCCCGGACGTATCCAGGATATACGGGATATTCTCCTTTTGCAGACCAGGTACGACAGTCCGGATAAAGGAAGCTTGAAGAAGGGGTTCGCCACCGGAAAAGGTAACGCCGCCATCCTCCCCGTAATAGGGTTTATAACGCTTCGCTTTTTTCACAAGTTCCGCTTCCGTAACCTCCCGGCCGCTACGCTCCCAGGTATCAGGATTGTGACAATAGACACAGCGTAGCGGACAACCGGAGAGAAAAAACGAACAACGGACACCGGTACCATCAACGGCCGCAAGGCTTTCGATGGAGTGAAGAATCCCGGTCATTACATTTTTTCGTGGAAAGTACGGGAGATAACTTCCAGCTGCTTATCCTTGGAAAGCTTGTTAAAGTTTACAGCGTATCCACTTACACGGATGGTGAGAGAGGGATACAGTGCAGGATTTTCCATTGCATCGATCAGCTTCTGTCTGTTCAGAACGTTAACGTTCAGGTGGTGAGCAGACTGTGCGAAGTAACCGTCGAGAACCTGAACCAGGTTGGTAACACGGTTATCATCGTCGGAGCCGAGAGCGGCAGGAGTGATAGAGAAGGTATTGGAAATACCATCCTGGCAGCAATCATAGCATACCTTTGCAACGGAGTTCAGAGAAGAAAGTGCACCTTCGCAGTCTCTGCCGTGCATGGGGTTCGCGCCGGGAGCAAAGGGCTCGCCCATCTTTCTACCGTCGGGGGTAGCACCGGTCTTCTTACCGTAAACTACGTTAGAAGTGATGGTGAGAAGGGACAGAGTGTGTCTTGCGCCGCGGTAGCAAGGAGTCTTGCAAAGTTCGGAATAGAAGAACTCTGCGATCCAAGCAGCGATTTCATCTACACGGTCATCGTCGTTACCGTATTTGGGGAATTCGCCTTCGGTCTTGAAGTCTACGATCAGACCGCGCTCATCCTTGATAGGAGTAACTTTTGCATACTTGATTGCAGAAAGGCTATCGGCAAGAACGGAGAAGCCGCTGATACCGAATGCCATCAGTCTTTCGGGTTCTACGTCATGAAGGGCCATCATCAGTCTTTCATAAGCGTATTTATCGTGCATATAGTGAATTACGTTCATGGTCTTTACGTAAAGTTTTGCCATCCAGGAAGCGTATTCCTTGAACGCGGTCAAAACTTCGTCGTAATTCAGAACTTCTTCGCCAAATACCTTTCCTTCGGGAGCGATCTGGTCGCCGTGAAGCTCGTCCTTACCGCCGTTAAGAGCCATAAGAAGAACTTTTGCAAGGTTACATCTTGCGCCGAAGAACTGCATCTGCTTACCGGTCTTCATTGCGGATACGCAGCAAGCGATGGCATAGTCGTCGCTGAACTTGGGACGCATTTCATCGTCGTTCTCGTACTGAATGGAGTCAGTATCGATAGAAACCTTTGCACAGAATTTCTTGAATTCTTCAGGCAGGTTCTGTGCCCAGAGAACGGTGATATTGGGTTCTGCGCTGGGTCCGAGGTTATAAAGAGTGTGCAGGAAACGGTAGCAGTTTTTGGTAACCAGAGGTCTACCGTCTTCACCGGTACCGGCAAGAGATACGGTAACCCAAACGGGGTCGCCTGCAAACAGGTCGTTATACTCGGGGGTGCGGAGATGACGAACCAAACGCATCTTCAGTACCAGGTCATCGATCATTTCCTGAGCCTGCTCTTCGGTAATGGTACCTTCCTTCAGGTCTCTTTCAATGTAGATGTCAAGGAAAGCAGAGATACGGCCGATAGAGTTTGCAGCACCGTTCTGCTCTTTTACAGCGCCCAGGTAACCGAAGTACAGCCACTGGATCGCTTCTCTGGCGTTGGTAGCGGGCTTGGAAATATCAAAGCCGTAACCTTCTGCCATTGTAATGAGCTCTTTCATGAACTCGATCTGACGGGCGATATCTTCCAGAAGACGAATGTTCTCTTCGGTCATTTCGCGTTCGCCGATGCGAGCCTTGTCAGCTTTTCTCCATTCGATCAGCTTATCCATACCGTAAAGAGCGATTCTACGGTAGTCACCGATGATACGGCCACGGCCGTAAGCATCCGGAAGACCGGTGAGAATGCCGGCGTGACGAGCCTTCTTCATGGTATCGGTATAAGCGCGGAATACACCGGTGTTATGAGTGGTACGATACTTGAACTCGGTCTTGATCTTATCGCTGATTTCATAGCCGTAAGCTTCGCAAGCCTGAACAGCGTTACGGTAACCTGCAAAGGGGTTAACGGCACGCTTTAAGGGTTCATCGGTCTGCAGACCTACGATGATCTCAGAATCCTTCATAATGTAACCGGGTTTAAAGGTCAGGATGGAAGAAATGTTCTCCGTATCAACGTTGAGAACGCCACCCTTTTCATTTTCCAATACAAGCAGACGATCAACTTCTGCTCTTACTTTTTCGGTACGGGCAGTGGGACCCTTCAGAAAGGACGCATCTCCGGTATAAGGGGTGTAGTTCTTCTGAATAAAGTCTCTAACATTGATTTCATCCTGCCAGACACCATTTTCAAAATTTCTCCAAAATTCCATTATTACCTCCAATAAATTTTAGAACATCCATTTGGGGGGATGTACGGCACTTGAAGTTACATTCTTTGACAAACAGAATATACTTCGCCGTTTATTTTACACTTTTATTATAATAATAATATACCAAATTGTCAATGGCGGTTTTCACAAAAATCACTTGCAAACAGCAGAAAAAAGTGCTATACTGCAACAGTAATTTTATTTTAGAGGTTAAAAATGATCCATAATACCATTTTAGACGCCATCGGACAGACCCCTGTCATTCGTTTGCAGCATTTATCCAATCCGAATGACGCTCAAATTTTAGTAAAATTTGAAGGGCTCAACGTAGGTGGCTCCATTAAAACGAGAACCGCTTATAATATGATCCTGGAAGCAGAAAAACAGGGTCTTTTAAATAAAGACAGTATCATCGTTGAACCTACCAGCGGAAACCAGGGAATCGGTCTTTCTCTTATTGGCGCAGTGCGTGGATACCGGGTAAAGATCATTATGCCTAACTCTGTCAGTGTCGAAAGAAGAAAACTGGTAGAACATTACGGCGCAGAAGTAATTTTGGTGCACGATGCGGGCAATATCGGTCTCTGTATTGAAGAGTGCTTAAATCTTGCAATGAAAATGAAAAAGGAAGACCCAAAAGTCTTCGTTCCCCAGCAGTTCCAGAATCCCGCAAACGTTGCCATTCAAAGAGAGCAAACAGCAAAGGAAATTTTAGAGCAGGTAGACGTTCCCATTGACGGATTCTGCTCCGGTATCGGTACCGGCGGTACCATTACCGGCATCGGTGAAGTATTAAAAAAGGCAAATCCTAATACCGAAATTTGGGCGGTAGAACCGAAAAACGCCGCGATTCTTTCCGGTGGCTCCATCGGAACCCACGTGCAAACGGGAATCGGAGACGGTGTTATTCCGGAAATTCTAAACCAGGACATCATTGATGACGTCTGCATCATTGACGATGACGAGGCGTTGAAAATTTCCAAAGAACTGGCTAGTCTTGAGGGCATTATGTGCGGAATTTCCAGTGGTACCAACGTTGCCGCGGCCATTAAGCTTTCAAAAAAACTGGGCAAGGGAAAAACGGTACTTACCATTCTCCCCGATACTGCCGAACGCTACTTTTCCACTCCCCTTTTCGACTAAAATAAAAAAAGTGAAGATCCGAGGATCTTCACTTTTTTCTTTTATCTTTTTCTTTTTTCGCCGGTAGAAATAGACCGAACGCTAGAAGCGTATTCCGAAGGGGTCATGCCGGTAATGGCCTTAAACCTTCTGGAAAAATAATGGATCGATGAGAAAGACAATCTCTCGGAAATTTCAGAAAAATTATACTTTTTCTCCCGGATCATTTCTTTGGCACGGTCAATTTTCATTCTCTGAAAATGCTGCATTGCGCCACAGCCGACTTTATGCTGAAACAACTTTTGCAAAGAAGATTCACTAATAAAGAAGCGCTTTTGAATATCACCGGAAGTAAGTTCGTTTTCTACGTTTTCCGCCATAAAATCACAGATCAGACCAAGGCGGATCTCATCTTTTCTCCAGCGAGAAGTATCCCGCTCGGAGATAACTTCGCCAGAAGAATTTCCAAGGCGACGGATCAGCGAAATAAACAGAGATTCCAAATGGTTTTCAATCATCTGCTCGCAGCCGAACGCCGCATTTTCCCTGCGGACAAGCTCTTCTGTATAGGGATCGCCCAAAGGTGTAGTAAACGCCTCGCCGGCTTCCTCAATAATACCGCCAAGGCACTTTTTTTCACCGGAGGTACAAGGAATGGGTCTGCCGGCAAGATCATACAGTTCCAATGACGGAGAGGAAAAGGTAATGATAACGGAATTAGGCGCAGTAACACCGTTTCCACGGACGTTATGGAACTCCATAGGCTTATGAAGATACATAGACCCCTGGGGAAGAATGATTTCATTGGAATCGGCGGTAATGACAAGATCATTTTTATCCGCATAAACAAATTCCCAGAAATCGTGAAGTTCTCCGCTAAATGCAAAGTCTACCGTGTATTCAAAATAATGCACGGAAATCACGTCAGATATGGTAAAATCGCGTTTTAAAATCGTCTTTCTGTAATCCATAATAACCCCTCCTCTCTTAAGATAATACATTTTTCAAAAAAATGCAAGACATTTTTTACTGAAAAATGCAAATTTTTGAAGACGAAGAAACTCCACAACAAAAAAATTCTATGTTATAATATGTGCAAAAGATTTACCACCTTTAAACGGAGGAAAAAGTATGAGCAAATCCATCATTAAAAATGCTAACGTTTGGGGTAAAATCTGCAATATCGTTACCGAAGACGGTGTCATCACCTCCATCAACGAGGAAAAAGGCCTTACCGGTTACGATGCAGAGGGCAGAACGGTCATTCCCGGTCTGATCGAAACCCACGCCCACGGTTGTATCGGTATGGATGCACTGGACGGAAATTTTGAGCCTATGTGCGACTTCCTGGCAAAGAACGGTACCACTACCTGGCTTCCCACCACCATGACCATGGATACGGAAACCTTAATTGAGGTTACCCACAAAAAAAACCGACTTCCCCGGCACTTATATTCACGGCTTCCACCTGGAGGGCCCGTACATTTCTCCCAAATACAAGGGAGCCCAGAATGAAAACTACATCAAAGCTCCTACTTATGAAGAATTTTCCCGTTTTGGCAATGTAAAGAAGATCACCGTTGCGCCCGAGCAGCCCGGAACCATGGAATTTATCCGCCGTATCACCAGTGAAGGCGTAATCGCAACCCTGGGTCACACCGATGCTGACTACAACACCGCCATCGAGGCGATTGAAGCAGGCGCTGACTGTCTGACCCACACCTTCAACTGCATGCAGCCCATTCACCACAGAAAGCCCGGTCCCATCGGTGCCGCGGCAGAGAAGAAGATCTTTGCAGAGATCATTTGCGACGGAATCCACATTCACAAAGCAAGCATTCTTCTGGCTCTTTCCCTTTTCGGCAGTGACAGACTGATGCTGGTCAGTGACTCCATCCGTCCTGCCGGCTTCCCGGAAGGAACTGTTTCCGAATCCGGCGGCATTGCCGTAAAAGTACGCGACGGCGCGGTTTACCTGGACGGTACCGACACCTTGGCCGGTTCCGGCTCTACCCTCTTCCGCTGTGTAAAATGTGCTACCAAGATGGGTATCGACTTTAAAGAAGCCGTTAAGATGGCAACCGAAACCCCTGCTAAGCACCTGGGCCTGAAAAAGGGTCAGATCAAGGAAGGCTACGATGCTGACCTTCTGATCTTAAACCAGGATATGGAAATTGATGACGTATTTATTTTAGGAGAGAAATACTAATATGAAACATTTAGGAATTGAAGTAAATTTAAAGCACAGCCCCAAACTGGATCCCGATTTTATTCCTCTGTACCGCTGGGAAGAAGAATACTTAAAAGGCGCAAAACAGCCTCTTGCCATTGCCATTGAGCGTAACGATGGCAAGATCGCAGTATTTGACACCTTTGTATACGGTGACGAAGAACATTTTGAAGCAGACTGCTACTACGTAGAAAGAAAGACCAAGTTCCTTCTTTGGGCAAAAGGCGGCTTTGCCGTTACCATCTGCGGTAACGATAAAATTGCTTCCTACATCAAAGAAGCTTACAGCGCTACCGGCGCTCGCGCTTTCGACTTTAAGACCATGGGTGACGTTTACGAACACGAATTTACCGTAAAGAGCGTTCCCTACGCTGAAAAGCCCGAAGAAAAAGACACTTCCCTTCCCATCGGCGGTCACACCGACGGTTGCAGAATCGGTTTTGACGCCGGCGGAAGCGACCGCAAGGTAAGTGCCGTAATCGACGGTGAGGTGGTTTATTCCGAAGAGGTGGTTTGGTTCCCCAAGACCAACTCCGATCCCGATTATCACTTCAACGGCATTGTAGAAGCATTCAAAACTGCCGCTTCCAAAATGCCCCGCGTAGATGCCATCGGTATCAGTTCTGCCGGTATCTACGTAGATAACCGTACCATGCTGGCTTCCCTCTTCTTGAAGGTTTCCCCCGAGGATTTCGAGAAAAAGGTTAAAGACATTTATTTGAGAGCCGGCAAAGAAATCGGCGACGTTCCGCTTCTTGTTGCCAATGACGGCGACGTTACCGCTCTTGCAGGTGCTATGGAACTGGGTGACAACTCCGTTCTCGGTATTGCAATGGGTACCAGTGAAGCCGCAGGCTTTGTTGACGAAAAGGGCTACGTTACCGGATGGCTGAACGAACTTGCTTTCTCTCCCATCGACGCCAACCCCGGCGCAATGGAAGACGAATGGAGCCTTGATATTGGTTGCGGTGTGAAATACTTCTCCCAGGACGGCGTGATCAAACTGGCACCCCGCGCTGATATTGAACTGGATCCCGCGCTTTCTCCCGCTGAAAAGCTGAAGGTGGTTCAGAAGGAAGTTGAAAACGGAAACGACAAGGCACTGGATATCTACCGTTCTATCGGTACCTATCTTGGTCACACCCTTCCCCTTTACAACAAGATCTACAACATCCGTCACCTTCTGCTTCTGGGCAGAGTTACCAGCGGTAAGGGCGGCGAAGCTCTGATCGAAGAATGCAAGAGAGTTCTCACCGAAGAATATCCCGAGCTTTCCATCAACCTGGCTCTCCCGGATGAAAAGAGCCGTAGAGTTGGCCAGAGCGTTGCAGCAGCAGGTCTTCCCGAAATCAAATAAGGAAAACAAAAAAAGAAGCTGAAAATTCAGCTTCTTTTTTATTTTTCTCTCTTTATAACACGTAAAAGAAAATGGCAAAAAAGTGAAGGATGCAGGCAAATAAGACAAAAAGATGAAAGATCGTATGAGCATAGGCTAGTTTCTTCATTTTTCCGATGCCGTAGATCAAAGCGCCGATGGTATAAAGCACGCCACCGTAGAAGATCAGAAGCATCCCCTGGCCGCCAACGGCCGTAATGCAGTCCTTTAGGCAAATGAGGATACACCATCCCATAGCAAGATAGGAAACCATGGAAAAAACACGAAACTTGTGCATATCAATAGCAGTCAGTGTAATGGCAAAAACCGCAGAACCCCAAACGATACCAAATACCAGCCAGGCCCAGAAAGGTGATACGGTGCGAAGAGATACCAGAACGATGGGCGTATAAGTTCCGGCAATCAAAAGATAAATGGTGCAATGATCAATAACGCGAAATACCTTTTTTGCTTTTACAGGGATCAGTCCGTGATAAATACTGGACATAGTAAAAAGTAAAATAATAGAGGCGCCGTAAACACTCGACCCGACAACGGCCCAAATAGTCCCCTCAAAAATTGATTTCACTACACAAAAAAGTAGGGCTATAATCCCAAATGCGCCGCCTAAAATATGGGTTGTCATATTGAGGATCTCTTCTCTTCTGCTATAAGGCGGCAAGGTAATTTTCGATTTCGACAATTTTCATCACTCCATCTTTTAGTTTTCGAAACTATATTAGCAGTTTTTTATCTCTCTGTCAAGGCGAGGGTAGAAAAAATCCTCATTTATTTCCCGTTTTTCTTGACGAAAAAAGAGAAAAGCAGTATACTGAAAATAGAAAATTTGAAAGGAACCAGGAAACGATGCAACTGTATCACAAGATGAATATCGCAGGTCTTGATCGCGCTCTTCCCATTTGCCGTGTCAACGACTCCTTATACATTGCCGGCTTTGTTATTTTCGGAGATCAGGAGCTTACCTGCGCCGCCGCAAAAGCACTCCTTGAAAAAATCCCTTACGAATATGATTATATGCTGACCGCTGAAGCAAAAGGCATTCCGCTGATCCACGAAATGGCCAGACAAAGCGGTGCAAAAAAATATTTCCTTGCAAGAAAAGCCCCCAAACTTTATATGACCGGCGTGATGGAGGTCAACGTAAAATCCATCACCACTGCAAAAGAACAGACCCTGTTTCTTGACACGGCAGACGCCGAGATCATGAAGGGCAAAAAGATCCTTTTGGTAGACGACGTGATCTCTACCGGGGAATCTCTTCGTGCCATGGAAGCCCTGGTTGAAAAGGCCGGCGGTATCGTATCCGGCAGATGTGCCATTTTAGCAGAGGGTGACGCCCAGGAAAGAGATGATCTCGTATACCTGGAAAAACTTCCCCTTTTCAACGCAAAAGGAGAAATCATCGGTTAAAGAAAAAGTCCCCGAAAACCGGGGACTTTTTTATGAGGTATTTATGTTAAAACGCTTTTTATCCTATTACAAACCCCACAAGAAACTTTTTATCCTTGATATGCTGGCTTCTCTATTTGTTTCTCTGATCGGTGTGGTGTACCCCGTGGTTACCCGGAGAATGTTAAACGATCTGATCCCAAATAAGAAGTGGCAATGGATCGTTTTTGCGGGACTTGTGCTTTTGGGTCTGTATTTTCTGCGTATGATGCTCAATTACTTCATTCAGTACAAAGGGCATTTAATGGGCGTCAGAATGCAGGCGCAAATGCGAAGCGATCTCTTTTCCCATTTAGAAAAACTTCCCTTCTCCTTTTTTGATGCCAATGAAACGGGTAAAATTATGTCCCGTATGACCAGCGACCTGCAGGAGATCACGGAACTTGCCCACCACGGCCCGGAAAACCTGATTATTTGTTCCATTTCTATTTTGGTTTCCTTTACTTATCTTTTTACCATTGATTACAGACTTTCTCTGATCGTATTTATATGCGTTCCCCTTCTGATTCTGGTATCCGGCTTTACCAGAGTAAAAATGCGCTCTGCTTTTCAAAAAAGAAGAGAGGCTATGGCAGAAATAAACGGTGCTCTTCAAAGCAGTATCGCCGGTATTCGGGTCACCAAAGCCTTTACCAATGCAGAAAAAGAGCAGGAGAAATTCGAAGTAGGAAATGAGAACTTTATTTCCTCCAGTACGGACTCCTACAAGGCAATGGCCACCTTTCATTCCTCCACCAGCTTTATTACCGATGTTTTCAACGTAGTGATTCTCATTGCAGGCGGTATTTTCCTTTATGCAGGCGAGATCAATTTTGCGGATTATTCCGCCTTTATCGTATCTATCAGTTTGTTTTTAAACCCCGTCAATACCCTGATCCGATTTATGGAGCAGTATCAGAACGGCGTAGCAGGTTTTGAACGCTTTACCGCCATTTTAGATACCCTCCCCGAAGAAGATCTGCCCGGCGCGGTAGATGCAGGTAAACTGGAAGGAGAGATCCGTTTTGATTCGGTACAAAGCGGCTACGGGGATGAAAAAGACGTACTTCGGGGAATCGACCTTACCATTGAAAAAGGTAAAACCTTTGCACTGGTAGGTCCCAGCGGCGGTGGTAAAACTACCATTTGCCACTTGATCCCAAATTTCTATCCTCTGCGCCAGGGAGAGATCTACCTGGACGGCAAGCCTCTTTCCTCTCTGACCCGGGAATCGGTACGGAGAAATATCGGCATCGTACAACAAG
>JAZNRO010000027.1:0-23325 GCA_045590715.1 Eubacteriales bacterium
CGTGTTGACAAGTTCAACAAGAAGTTTGGCAGATAAGTTGTCGGCATAGCCGGCGGAAAAACGGTTAAAAGCGGTTGCACTGTTCCGGTGTCACCGCTTTTTTTCTTATCTGAAATCAACAAAGGAGCAACTCATGTTTGATCAAATTCCTACCCCAAAAACGGTGGAGACCCAAGATACAGAGCCGGAAAGAGCCATTCTTGTCAGCGTGGTTTTGGACGACCGTGATCTGATGGATACCGACGCTTCGCTGGACGAGCTGGAAGAGCTTTTAAAGACCGCAGGCGGCATCTCTCTGGGCAGAGTGATCCAGGCGAGAGAAAAACCGGAGCATGCTACCTATATCGGCTCGGGAAAATTAAAGGAACTGGCCCAGCTCTGTGAAACTCTTTTATGTGAGCTTGTGGTATTTGACTGTGAACTTTCCCCTTCCCAGATCCGTAATATCGAAGCGGTACTGGGAGAAGTGCGGGTCATTGACCGCACTATGCTGATCCTGGATATCTTTGCGCAAAGAGCCAAGAGCACGGAAGGCATTTTGCAGGTTGCCATTGCCAATTTAAAATACACTCTTCCCCGCCTTTCCGGGCAGGGTGAAAATCTTTCAAGGCTGGGCGGCGGAATCGGAACCAGAGGTCCCGGTGAAACGAAGCTTGAAACGGAAAGAAGACACATCAAAAGAAAAATTCAAAAGTTGGAAGAAGACCTGGAAGACCTTGCCAAAAAGCGCAAGACTCAAAGAAAGAGCAGAGAGAAAAACGGTCTTTTTCAGATCTCTCTTGCGGGATATACCAATGCGGGAAAATCCTCTCTTTTAAACCTTCTTTGCGAAGATCATATTTTAGCGGAAGATAAGCTTTTTGCTACCCTGGATCCTACCACCAGAAGACTGCGCCTTCCTAATTTCGGAGAAGTGCTCCTGAGTGATACGGTAGGCTTTATCAACCGTCTGCCCCACCACCTGGTAGAGGCTTTCAAATCCACCCTGGATGAGGTGGCTTACAGTGACCTCGTACTTCTTGTAATGGATGCCACCGACCCTAAATTCCAGCAGAAGATGACCATTACGGAGAATATTTTAAACGATCTTTTCACAAAGCGAGAAGTTACCCCTCCCACCGTGATTTACGTATTAAATAAAACGGACCTTCCCGAAAGCCTATTCAATATCCGTTCCTTCCCCGGTGAAAAAGAACACGTTTTGATTTCCGCTAAAACCGGTGTCGGAAAAGAAGACCTGATCGAAAAAATCGAAGAGGTACTGGGCCGGGCAAAAAGGCCTTGTGAATTTTTTCTGCCTCACGAAGAAGGGGCAAAGCTCTCCTATCTTTATCAAAATGCAAACGTTACCGACGCACAGTATGAAACGGAAGGGATCTACGTTTGCGCCATCTGTGACGAAAAGACCCGAGGAACACTTGCAAAATTTGTAAAAAAAAGTTAAAATAGGGAAAATATCATTTTAAAGGATAAATTATGGCTGAAAGAAAAAAGAAAAGCGCAAAGAAAACCGAAGAGATCGTACCGGCTGTCATTCACGAACAGCCCATTACCGAGACCCTTCGGGAAAACTATATGCCCTATGCGATGAGTTCCATCATTTCCCGTGCCATCCCGGAAATTGACGGGCTGAAACCCTCTCACCGCAAACTTCTTTACACCATGTATAAAATGGGCCTATTAAACGGAAACCGAACCAAAAGTGCCAACGTTGTAGGTCAGACCATGAAGCTGAACCCTCACGGTGATGCGGCCATTTACGAAACCATGGTCCGTCTGACCCGTGGCAACGAAGCACTGCTTCATCCTTTTGTGGATTCTAAAGGTACCTTTGGTAAGCAGTACTCCAAAATGGCCTATGCGGCAAGCCGTTATACCGAAGTAAAACTGGCTCCCGTCAGTGCGGAACTCTTTTCCGGCATTGATAAAGACGCGGTGGATATGGTAGACAACTACGACGCCACCTTAAAAGAGCCGGTGCTTCTGCCCGTATCCTTCCCCAACGTACTGGTTTGTCCCAATACCGGCATTGCGGTAGGACTTGCCAGTTCCATCTGTTCCTTTAACTTAAACGAAACCTGCGACGCGGCTATCGCCCTCATGCGCGACCCCGATGCAGATCTCTATGAGATCCTGAAAGCGCCGGACTTTTCCACCGGCGGCGAGCTGCTCTACGACAAGGACGAGATCACCCAGATCTATGAAACCGGCAAAGGCTCCTTTACCGTTCGCGCCGTATGGGAGAATTTCCCCAAGGAAAACCGCATCGTTGTCACCCAGATCCCCTATAATACCACCGTGGATCAGATCATTGAAAAGATCGTACAGATGATCAAGGAAGGTAAACTTCGTGAGATCAACGACGTAAGAGATGAAACGGACCTTGACGGTCTGAAACTTGCCATTGACTTAAAGCGCGGCAGTGACCCGGAAAAACTGATGGCAAAGCTTTTGAAATCCACGGATCTGGAATGCCGTTTCTCCTGCAATTTTAACGTGCTCATTGCCGGTTCTCCCTATCAGCTTGGCGTACGCAGCATTTTAAACGAATGGCACGCCTTCCGCTGTGAATGTTTGAAACGCGAATTCTACTACGAACTGGGACAGAAAGAAGCAAAACTCCATCTTTTGATGGGTCTTGAAAAGATCCTTGTGGACATTGACAAGGCCATTGCCATTATCCGCAAGACCGAGCAGGAAAAGGACGTTATTCCCAATCTTTGCGCCGGTTTTGACATTGATGAAAAACAGGCCGAATACATTGCGGAAATCAAACTGCGACACCTGAACCGCCAGTATATTCTGGACCGCATCGGTGAAAGAGAAAAACTGGAAAAAGAGATCGCTGAACTGGAAAGCCTCTTATCCAGTGGCAGAAAACTGAATAATTACATCATCAAACAGCTGGAAGAGATCAAGAAAAAATACGGCCAGGAAAGAAAGACCCGCATCGTTTATGACTTCAGCCGTGCCGGCGAAGCTTTGAAGCTGACGGAAGAAGTGGAATACACGGCTCACGCCATTATTACCAAAGGCGGATACCTGAAAAACATCCCCTTAAAATCCATTATGATGAGCGATAATCAGCGTCTGAAGGAAGACGACGTGATCGTCTTCTCCGGCGAACTTTCCTCCAAGCAGAAGATCTTCTTCTTCACGGACAAGGGCCAGGTATACCCTGCTAAATTCGGTGATTTTGCTACCACGAAAGCATCGGAACTGGGTGATTACGTACCGGCAAAGCTGGAAATGGATCCGGAAGAAAAGGTGATCTTCTCCGCTATTGTAAACGATCTTGACGGAAAACTTGCCGTAGTATTTGAAAACGGAAAGGGCGTATGCTTCCCCATGTCCGTTTACGAAACCAAGGGCAACCGAAAGAAGCTGACCGGTGCCTTCAGCACGGCTTCTCCCGTAGCGGGAATGTTCCTTTTGGAGAAAAATGAGATCAAGGAAATTCTTTTGAAAACAAAGAGCGGCAGAGCCTGCATTCTGCGCACCACCCTCTTTGCAGAAAAGAGTACCAGAACCAGTGCCGGAAACCAGATGATGGCGCTGAAAAAGAACGACTTTATCAAAGAGGCAATTGAGGTTTCCACGGGAGATCATCCCACCCTTACCATTTACAAAAAGCCCAGAGTTCCCACTCCCGGAATCGTTTACAATGCAGTGGACTTCAAAGTGCTGAAAAACAAAAAGTAAAATAAAAAAAGACGACCTTTCGGTCGTCTTTTTCTTTTATCATTTATTTGCGGAAGGTAACGGTGCCGGCGGCGGCATCCATATCGTCCACAATGGCAAGAGATTCCAGCTGATAACCGGTTTCGCGCAGGTTTTTACCGCCTACCTGAAAGCCTTTTTCAATGGCAATACCAAGGCCTTCCACCGTAGCGCCGGCTTCATTTACAATAGAGATAAGACCTTCCAGAGCGCAACCGTTGGCCAGAAAATCGTCAATAATGAGAACGTGATCGTCAGCATTTAAAAACTTCTTGGAAACGATGATCTGATTGCGGTTCTTATGGGTAAAGGAAACCACCTCTGCCACGTACATTTCTCCGTCGAGATTGATGGATTTAGACTTTTTCGCAAAGATCAAAGGAACGCCGAATTCCTTAGCTACCGGATAGGCAATGGCAATACCGGAGGCCTCAATGGTAAGAACCTTGGTAATGGGTTTTGAAGAAAAGCGACGGTGAAATTCCTTGCCGATCTCATCCAGCAAGGCAATATCCATCTGGTGGTTCAAAAAGCTGTCCACCTTCAGAATATTTCCTTCTTTTACAACGCCGTCTTTCACAATTCTTTCTTCCAAAAAATTCATAAGGCACCTCCGATTTTTAACAGTATATCACAAGTTTTTCTGCTTGTCACCAAAAATCGACGTAAATTTTAAAAAAAGATTTTTTCGCCACTTTTTTATTTTTTCTATTCCATTCCTTTACAAAGCTGCTATATAATGTTATAATATAAAATAAATTATTTATAATAGCGTTTTTATACACAATTTTTATTAAAATTTCAAAGAGAAAGGATTTCAAATGAAACGAAAAGTCACCTTAAAAAACACCATATTTGACAGACTCGGTGGCGCAGTGATTCTGGAGATCTCCGCGATCTTCCTCATTTTGTTTTCCGCTCTGATCTCTGTTTTTTCTTCCAACTGGATCTTCTTGCCCATCGGCATCTCATTCCTTTTGGTTGAGATTGCACTGGTTTGGCTTTATAACACCCTTTTACAGAAGATCTCCCGCCGCAACGAAGAAAAGATCTCTTTTTTAGGCGACGTAACCTTAGAATTTCTGATGAAGCTTGTGTTCCCGGTAGCCATTTTGTCCCAGGAAGGTCAGATCCTATGGTATAACAAATCCTTCCAGTTAAAGGCCGGCGGCGGTGCAAACCTTTATCAAAAAAATATTAACGATCTTGCATCGGAAAAGCTTTCCCTTCGCAGACTGCGGGAAGAAGATACCCAAAGTCAGTGTGCCCGGCCCGTAATCGGCGTTTTGCAAGAGGAAGAATTCGAAGTGATCTCCTACCAGATGGCAAGCGGTGGCAACACGGGTCTCATCACCCTTTGGCATTCCCTCTCCCGCACCAGAAATTTGGAAAAGAAACTGGCGGAGCAAAACCCCATCGTATCTTACATTGCCGTTGATAACTATTCGGAAGCAGACGGCTCTCTTCAGAGCAACTACCGTACCATTACCGCTAAAATCTCCATTCTCTTAAAAGAATGGGCAGATCAGATGAATGCGGTACTGCGAGAGGTAGAAAGCGACCGTTATATTTTCATTGCGGAAGAAAAACACCTTCAGGAACTCAAAGAAAACCGCTTTGATATTTTAGACCGGGTTCGTGATATTTCCAAAGACAACGTAGGCGTACCCGTTACCATCTCCATCGGAACGGTTTGCATGGACGGCACCATGGCAGAAAAAGAAATCGCCGCCCACCAGGCCCTGGACCTTGCTTTGCAGAGAGGCGGTGACCAGGCCGTTCTGAAATTGAGGGATAACGCTACCGAATACTACGGCGGCCGAACCAAGACCGTACAGAAGCGGACCAAGATCCGCAGCCGTATCGTGGCTACCCAGGTAAAGAACCTAATGGAAAACGCTTCCAACGTTCTCATTATGGGTCACCGTTTTGCGGATCACGACTCCATCGGTTCCGGTATCGGTATGGCCCGCTTTGCCATGCAGTACTGTGAAAAGGTCAATATTGTCATTAACGTACACGACTCTAACCTGAAAGCCATTTTCAAAAAGCTTGGCAGTCTTTCGGATTATAAAAATATGTTTGTGGACGGTCCTACTGCCCAGGATCTGATCACGTCAAGCACGGTACTTGTAATTACCGACGTAAACAACGTACGGCAGTTTGAAGCGCCGGAACTTTTTGAAAGTGCGCCAAACGTTGTCATTATCGACCATCACCGTCAAAGCGCGGAATACCCGGTAAAACCGGCCATCACTTATATCGAGCCCAGTGCATCCAGCGCCAGTGAACTGGTAGCGGAAATGCTGGAGCAGAACCTTAACCCGGGAAGCATTCTGAAAGAAGAAGCAGAGCTTCTCTTTGCCGGAATCATTCTGGATACCAAGCAATTCGCCAACAATACCGGCCCCAGAACCTTTGCCGCCGCGCACTTCCTCCGTTCGGAAGGGGCAAATCCTGCAGAGGCGCAAATGCTCTTCCGCTCGGATCTGGATGACTTCAAGCGTGAGATCAAATACGAAACCAACGCCTTTATCTACCGTGATATCATCGCCTTTTCCTATATGGAAGGCGACGCCACCCAGGAAGATAAGATCGCCGCATCCAAAGCCGCAGACAGACTTTTATCTCTGGAAGGCGTTCTGGCGTCCTTCGTTCTTTGTAAAATGAGTGATACGGTGCACATTTCCGCCCGTTCTTCCGGCACGGTAAACGTACAGCTCATTACCGAAAAACTTCACGGCGGCGGCCACTTTGATATGGCAGGCGCACAGGTGAAGAATTCCACCATAAAAGATACCTTCGTCATGCTGAAAGAAGCAGTAGACGGATATTTGAATGAAGCATAAAGGAGTAGCAAAATGAAAGTAGTATTAAAAGCCGACGTAAAAGGCCAGGGAAAGAAAGGCCAGATCATTCAGGTTTCCGACGGATACGCCCGCAATTTTCTCTTCCCCAAGGGACTGGCGGCTCCTGCCGATGCCAAAGCAGAAAATGAATTGAAAAATCAGATCTCTTCCAACGCCTACAAAGCAAAGGTAGAACTGGAAAACGCCCAGGAACTGAAAAAGAAACTGGAATCCATCAGTGTCACCGCCAAAGCCACTGCCGGCACGGACGGTAAGATCTACGGAAGCGTTACCAATTCCAACATTTCCGATCTATTGGAAAAACAGCACGGCGTAAAGATCGATAAAAGAAAGATCTCTCTTCCCTCTATTAAGAATTTCGGTACCTTTACCGCCGATATCAAGCTTTCCTCCGGCGTTTCTGCCACTTTGAAAGTAATCGTAGAAGAATAAAGACGAAAAGGAAAAAAAGAGTATGAAAAGCACTCCTACCCCTTCCTTAAGCTCGGTTTTGGGTCGGCAAGTCCCCCACTCCATTGAAAATGAGCAGGCCCTTCTGGGCGCACTGATTCTGGATAGTGAACGGATCGGCGACGTTTCCTCCATTATCAGTTCGGAAGATTTTTACGTAGATAAGCACCAGGAGATCTATAACTCTCTTGTGAGCCTTTCCAATCGCAGCAGCGGGATCGACGTGGTGACCCTGCTTTCAGACCTGGTAAAGAACGGCGTATACACGGAAGAGTCCGGCAGTCAGTATATCCGTCACCTGGCAGAAAGTGTTCCCACCCTCTCTAACCTTTTGGATTATGCCAATATCGTTCACGAGAAGGCGTTACTTAGAAAACTCATCGGCATTTCCGAGGAGATTCTGGAATCTGCCTACAGCCAGCACGAAGAAACCGCAACGGTCATTGACAGTGCGGAACAGAAGATCTATTCTCTTTCTCAAAACACCGTAAAGGACGATTTTACCCCTTTAAGCGAAATTATCGCCGCTTT
This sequence comes from Eubacteriales bacterium, assembly GCA_045590715.1. Lineage (GTDB taxonomy): Bacteria > Bacillota > Clostridia > Oscillospirales > SIG627 > RGIG5579. The sequence goes on from JAZNRO010000027.1 coordinate 7,572, forward strand.
TTACGGTGAACTGACGGAACTAAGTAAAGGCAAAGACAATACCTCTACCATTCAGACCTTTTACAGCGATATTGACCGGGTACTGGTAGGTATGAACCCCGGCGATCTGATCCTCATCGGTGCCCGTCCCGGTATGGGTAAAACCAGTTTTATGCTGAATATTGCCGCCGAAGTAGCCAAGAGAAGAACGGATAAGACCGTAGCCATCTTCTCTCTGGAAATGTCCAAGACCCAGCTGGCTTCCCGTCTGCTTTCCTCTGAAGGCAGAATCGAAAGCCGGAAGCTTCGCGACGGACAGCTGGAAGCAGAAGACTACACGAAACTTGCCGCGGCCTCCAGCGCTCTGGCGGAGACCAAGATCGTCATTGACGATTCCTCCGACCTTTCTCCCATGAAAATGAGAACCAAGCTGAGAAGACTGAAAAATCTCGGTATCGTATTCGTTGACTACCTGCAGCTGATGCACTCTGATGATCGCAGAAAGAGTGAAAACCGCGTACTGGAAGTGGGCGATATTACCCGAAACTTAAAAATTATGGCAAAAGAATTCGGATGCCCCATCGTTCTTTGCTCCCAGCTTTCCCGTATTTCCCAGGATCGCAAGGACAAGCGTCCTCAGCTGACCGACCTTCGTGATTCCGGTGCCATCGAGCAGGACGCAGACGTTGTAATGTTCCTTCACAGAGAGTTTTACTACGACAACAGAAACACCGAGATCCAGAATTTGGCTGAATGTATCATCGCCAAAAACCGTCACGGTGCAATAGATAGTATCAATCTCGGCTGGGACGGACAGTACACCCGTTTCTGCACCCTGGAAAAACGCTTCGATTCGGCGCCTCCCGAGGCATAAGATGAATTTTACCCAAAAATTTCTGGCAAACGTTTCCCAAAATGATCTGATCCAAAAAAACGATGGGATCCTGGTGGCCTTTTCCGGCGGCAAGGATTCCGTTTGCCTTCTTTCTCTCTTGCACAAGCTAAAGGAAGAACTTTCCATCAAAGTAGGCGCTTGCCACATTCATCACGGCATTCGCAAAGAAGCCGAGGAAGACCTTATCTTTTGTGAAAATTTCTGTAAAGAAAGAAAAATCCCTTTTTATTTTAAAAAAGTGGACGTTCCCGCCTTCTGCGAAAAAGAAGGTCTGGGACTGGAAGAAGGCGCAAGATACCTTCGCTATAAGGCCTTACACGAGATTTTAGAAAAAGAAGGCTACCACAAGATCGCAACGGCCCACACCGCATCGGATCAAGGGGAAACGATACTTTTCCATCTGATTCGGGGAAGCGGACTTTCCGGCACTTGCGGGATCCCCGAAAAAAGAGATGCCGTTATTCGCCCTCTTCTTCCCTTCTTTTCAGAAGAAATTTATGACTTTTTGGAAGAAAATCAACTCTCTTTCAAAAAGGATCAAACCAACGATGATATCATCTTTTCCAGAAACCGGATCAGACACAAAATCTTACCGGAAATGGAAGAGATCTCAAAGGGCGCGGTAAAATCCTTTGCCCGTTTCAGCACCATTTCAAAGTGGCAGACGGAGCTGAATCATGCCTTATGTGACAAGTGGGAAGAATCCTGCGGTGTCAACTATGAAAACAACGTCATTCCCCTTTCCGCCTTGCAAAAGCTTGCAAAAAAAGAAGCCGGATATCCCATTTTACACACGGCACTTTCAAGGCTTTTAAAAAATGAAAAAATTGTCATCTCCTTTGAACGGTTTCAGAGCATTCTTCCGTTATTAAATACGCCGTGCGAGGGCAAAATAATTGAAATTCCTTCCGCATATTGTTTGCGCATTGAAAACGGTTTTCTGCTTTTGGAAAAGAATGAAAAAAAGACCGAAAGCATAGAGTATCAAGTGAACCTTTCCTTGGGAAAAACCCATCTTCCGTCCATCGGGGCCTACGTGACCCGAAGCGACAAAAGAATGGGAATTGTGGAAAATATTAACAAAATGCACTTGATTATTACCCTCTCTTCCGATAAAATAGATGGTAACCTTTTTGCCAGAAACCGACGGGACGGCGATAGCATCGTAATTGACGGTATGACAAGAAGTATCAAGAAACTGTTTCAAGAAGCAAAAATTCCTGCCGGCAACCGAGATCAGATCCCTCTGATCTGCGATGAAAAGGGCATTGTTTGGATCCCTTTTATCGGGCTATGCGACAGGGTACGTTACACGGATACCGGAGAAGTATTTACTTTAAGTTTAGAATACGAAAATCCGGCTGAAGTTAATTGATCGGAAGGATGAAAATCAAAATGTGTGAATTCAAATCTCTTACCAAAGATCTTGAGTCTATTCTTTATAACGAGGACGATCTAAACGTGATGTTGGATCGCCTGGGAGCAGAAATTACGGAATGCTACCGGGAAAGCGTGAAAGAAAGAAAACTGATCCTGGTTGGTGTTCTGAAAGGCTCCTTTATCTTTATGGCAGACCTTGCCCGCAGAATCGACCTGCCTTGCCAGGTGCTCTTCCTTCGCGCTTCCAGCTACGGTTCTTCTACCGTTTCTTCCGGAAGCGTAAAAGTAGAGGAACTGCCGGAGAAGGACAGTCTGAAAGACGCAGATATTCTTTTGGTAGAAGACATTTTAGACAGCGGCAGAACTTTGAAAAAGCTTTCCGATCTCTTTTTGGAAAGCGGGGCAAACTCTGTGAAGATCTGTACTATGCTGGATAAGCCCGCAAGAAGAGTTGCGGACATAAAGACAGATTTCTGCGGCTTTGAAGTGGAAGATCAGTTTATCGTAGGCTATGGCCTTGATTATAATGAGATCTACCGCAATCTTCCCTATGTTGCCATTTTAAAGCCGGAAACTTATATGTAACAGCCTATTTTAAGGAGAAACTAGCGACGAAATGAAGAAAAACAATTTCAAAATCATTATTTTTTATTCTATTTTGATCTTGCTTGTGATCTTGGCATCCACTTCCCTTTTCAATATGTCCAAAGAGGATGACCTGTCATACAGCAAAATCCTGGAATATTTTGAAAACGATGCAGTAAAGAGATTTACTGTTTCCGCAGAAGGGGAACTGACCCTTGTTACCACGGAAAACAAAAAAATCGAATATAAACTTCAGAGTGTTCACTACTTCCGCGAGGACGTAAGTGAATACGTGAAAGAAAATAAAAAGAACGAAGATGCCAGCGGCGGAAACCTGGAAAGCTTTCAGTACGAGCCGGTAACCCAAACTCCCTGGTGGCTCTCCTTCCTTCCCTATCTTGTAATCATTGCCGTTCTCATCGGTCTTTGGTTCTATGCCATGAACCAGGCAACCGGCGGAAAAGGCGGTAGAATCAATTCCTTTGGAAAGGCCAAAGCAAAGCTTGGTTCTGACGAAAAGAAGAAAGTATTCTTTACCGACGTAGCCGGCGCAGACGAAGAAAAAGAAGAACTGACGGAAGTAGTGGACTTTTTAAAGAATCCCGGCAAATTCCAGGAACTGGGTGCAAAGATCCCCCACGGTGTACTCCTGGTTGGCCCTCCCGGTACCGGTAAGACTCTCCTTGCAAAAGCGGTAGCCGGCGAAGCAGGGGTTCCCTTCTACTCCATTTGCGGTTCTGATTTCGTTGAAATGTACGTGGGTGTAGGTGCATCCCGCGTAAGAGACCTTTTTGAAACCGCAAAGAAAAATGCACCCAGCATTGTATTCATTGACGAAATCGATGCGGTAGGCCGTCACAGAGGCGCAGGTCTCGGCGGCGGACACGATGAAAGAGAACAGACCTTGAACCAGCTTTTGGTTGAAATGGACGGTTTCGGCTCCAACGACGGCGTTATCGTAATTGCCGCTACCAACCGTCCCGACATTCTGGATCCCGCACTTCTCCGTCCCGGCCGTTTTGACCGCCAGGTAACCGTAAACTACCCGGATATCAAAGGCAGAGAAGAGATCCTGAAAGTACACGCGAAGAATAAACCCTTTGAAGAAAACGTAGACCTGAAGGTGCTTGCAAAATCCACACCCGGCTTTACCGGTGCTGATCTTGCGAACCTCTTAAACGAAGCGGCTCTGCTTTCTGCCAGAAAAGGCAAAAAGCTCATCGGTACTACCGAACTGGAAGAAGCTACCATCAAAGTAATCGTAGGACCTCAGAAGAAGAGCAAGATCGTAGCGGAAAAAGACAAGAAACTTACCGCTTATCACGAAGCCGGTCACGCTATTGTGACTCATATGCTTCCCACTCAGGACAAGGTTCATCAGATCTCTATCATTCCCTCCGGAAGAGCAGGCGGTTATACCCTTTCCCTTCCCAGTGAAGATAAGAGCTATATGTCCAAGCTTGAAATGGAAGAAGAGATCGTTTCCCTTTTGGGCGGTCGCGTTGCCGAAAAGATCATTCTCAACGATATCTCTACCGGCGCTTCCAACGATATTCAGAGAGCCACCGAAATTGCACGGAATATGATCACCAAATACGGTATGAGCGACAAGCTGGGCCCGGTGGTATACGGCAGTGGCGGAGGCGAAGTATTCCTGGGACGTGATTTCAGCAATACTCCCAACTACTCTGAAAAGATCGCCGCTCTCATTGACGAAGAGACCCTTGGCATCATCAATCGCGCTTATGAAAGAGCCATGGAAATTCTCATGCAGAATATGGAAAAACTGCACTTTATCGCCACTTTCCTGATGGATAACGAAGTGATGGATGAAGATCAGTTTGCCGCTGCTATGGAAAACGGCGCTACCTTTGACAGCGTAAAGAAGATCAAAGAAGAAAAGATTCAAAAGAGCATTGATGAAAATGCCAAGAAGCGTGAAGACGACGCCAAGGCAAAAGCAAAAGAACTTGCCAAGAAACTGGCGGAAGAAGCCGTAAAAGGCGAAAATAGTACAGAAGAAGACAAATAAGCACTATCAAAGCAAGGAAGGAAGCCTTATGAACGTTACAGTAATCGGCTGCGGCCGCTGGGGTTCTTTTATCGGTTGGTACCTGGATCAGATCGGTCATTCCGTTCGCTTCTACGGACCGGAAGATACCCCCCATATGCAAAGCTTTTTAAAGACAAGAACCAACGGAACCATCACCTTAAGAGAATCTATCGGTCTGACCACAGATCTTACCGACGGACTGCAATCCGAAACGGTTGTGATCTCCGTTCCTTCTCAGGGACTCAGAGGTCTTTTGCACGAAATTTTAGATAGCGGTGTGGACGTAAAGGGAAAAACCTTTATCCTTTGTATGAAGGGCATTGAGATCGAAAGCAGAAAACGTCTGACTCAGGTTTTTGAAGAGATCATGGGAGAGGACGTAAACGTAGCCGTTTGGCTTGGTCCGGGCCATCCCCAGGAATTTGTAAAGGGTATTCCTAACTGTATGGTAATTGACAGCAAAAAGTCTGAAGTAAAGGAACGCCTGGTAAACGAATTCAAAGGCCCCTTGATCCGCTTCTATTACGGCAGTGATCTCATTGGAAACGAGATCGGTGCGGCGGCAAAGAACGTGATCGGCATTGCCGCAGGCGTACTGGACGGAATCGAAAGAGGAAGTCTGAAAGGCGCTTTGATGTCCCGCGGTACCAGAGAGATCTCCCGTCTTATTGAAGCTTGCGGAGGTAATCCCCTTTCCGCTTACGGTCTGTGCCATCTGGGCGACTATGAAGCTACCGTATTCTCCAAGCACAGCCACAACAGAATGTTTGGTGAAATGTTTGCCAGAGGCGAAAAATTCAAAGATCTGGCAGAAGGCTATTACACTGCCAAAGCCATCGTTCGTCTGGCAGAAGACAAAAACGTAGATCTTCCTATTTGCCGCGCTGTATATCAGATGCTTTACGAAAACTTAAGCATTGAAGAAGGAATTCAAATGCTCTTCAATCGCTCCTTAAAACAGGAATTCTAAATTGAATCCCGCAGAAAATTCTGCGGGATTTTTCATATTTTGGGTAGTTGTTTTTTTCAAAATTTATTGTTATAATAGAAAAAGATACGGAGGTATGAAATGAAAAAACGGATTTTTCTTATCCTTTTGCTTTTCTTACTGCTTTGCCTATTTTCCTGCCAGCAAAAACCCATGGATCACAGTTTTGTGCCACCCACCCTTGAGGAAACGGAAACAGGCACCCTAAATGCTACAGAAGAAATTACAAAGGAAGAAACAAAAACAGAAGAGATCCCCGGTGACCCTTCTCATATTCACTCCTTTTCAAACGCCACGTGTACCCAGGCTGCCAAGTGCCATTGCGGTGTAGTAAAGGGTAAGCCCTTGGGGCACGATTTCTCCCCTGCCACCTGCATCCGGCCGAAGATCTGCAAGATCTGCGGTGAAAGTTCCGGTGGTCCGGAGCACGTAGGCGGAAATGCTACCTGTACAGAGCTTCCAGTCTGCGAGCTTTGTGGCGAAACCTACGGCGATTACGCAGAGCACCAATTTGACGAAGCTACCGGTATCGTATGTTCCGTATGCCAAAAGGTACGCCGTCTTACCTATCAGATCACAGAAGAAGGCGTTACCATTACCCATTGTGAATACAAGTTTTTAAAGGGGCTTGAAATTCCGGAGACCATTGATTCCTTCCCCGTTATTGCCATTGCAGACGGCGCTTTTGAAGGCTTTAGCCTACTGACAAGCGTTAAAATGCCGGATACTGTCACCAGAATCGGCGAAAGAGCCTTTGCCGGATGTTCCGCAATGAAGTCCATTACCGTACCCCAAAGCCTTGTATACATCGGCAAGAATGCCTTCTCCTACTGCTCGAATTTAACGGAATTTGAGATTCCAAGCGGTGTATCATCCATTGAAGCAGAAACCTTCTGGAGCTGTACCAAACTGAAAAGCGTAACGGTTCCGGGAAGCGTAAAATCCATTGGAGAAGGTGCCTTCCGTCACTGCAGCAAACTGGAAAGGATCGTTCTCCCCAGAGGAGTAGAAAGCATTGGCGACAAAGCCTTTGCCAACTGTACGGATCTAAAATCCGTTACCATTTCTAAAAGTATGAAGGAGGTTGGCTTCTGGGCCTTCTCCGGTTGTCTTTCCCTGCAAGACGTTTTCTATGAAGGAAGCAGAAAAGAACAGAAAAAGATCGACGTTCAGCTTCTCAACGACTTCTTTACCAGCGCCATCTGGCATTACGATGCAAAAATCAAAACCGATACCAGAACCAGAACATAAAAGAAACACCCAAAGGCTTTTGCCTTTGGGTGTTATTTTTTTAGTTCTTGCGGTCTACCGTTACGGTCTCGCCCTTTAAAATACCGTCGCAAGCGTAGATGATCTGCTTCACGTAATCACGGTTAATATAGAACTCACCGCTGCCGTTTAAGGTATAATAGGCCTTTCTGGCGGTCAGGCCGTAGAAGGAATAATCATAGACCTTTCCGTCCCGAAGGGTGACGGACACACGAAGGATCTCCGGAGATTCTTCCGGTTTATCGGCGTAGCCGTCCATAGTGGTATAAAGAATGGCTTTATAAAGCTGACGGAAATTATCGGTTTCCACCTTTACTCCGTTAGAGGAGGTAACGGACAGGTTTTCCGTGGTTCCCTGCAAAGAGAATTTTGCATGGGTATCGTTATAAAACAGTTCTAAGGTTGCAACCTGGTCAATGGAAACGGAGAAGGAATGGTTATCCAAGAGATTTAAGAGGTCCCATTCCACCCAATTCAGTTCTTCTGCTTTGAATTCAGCGATCAGATCAAAGTCGGGAGAGTAGATATAATAGATATATTCCTTTTCCCCTTCACCGCCGGAAGTTACTTCCAATTTCTCGCTGATATAAAGAGTGATATCGAAATTATCATACTTGTAATAAAGCTCGTAATTCCAATTATCTTCCCAGTCAGAAAGGCTATAATGACGGAAAAGTTTCTGCATTTCCTGAGCTTTTTCCGGATTCTTTAGGCGAGAACTGATATCAAACTCAACCACTTCTTCCCCGGTAAAGTTAATAAAGGATTCTAAAATCACCTGAAGGCGGTCTGCGGAAGGATAGTATCCGCTGGGGAGCGTAAAAGTATGGGTAAAGAGTTCACCCGCGTCTTTGTACTCCTGCTCTGTAAGCTCCCGGATGGAAACGAATTTCTGACCTTTTTTCTTAATGGTAAGTTCGTTTACTTCCATATAGCTGGCCGAAGGAACGGAAGGCGCTACCTGGGGAAGGAGATAATCCTTTACGTCGGCAAAAATACAACGGGTAATATAGGTATCTGCAAGGATATAAAGGGCATCTCTGCCTTCTACCATAACGTAATAGCCGGAACCGGAAACCGTCTTATTTCCGAAGAACACGGTATCGGTCTTTTCATTGCCATCGTGATCCAAATAGGTTAAGGTAACGGCGGCCTTTCCTCTGCCTTCAAGGCCGTAGGAAGCAAGATTTCCCTTATCAAAACCAACGACCTCTTCGGTAGCAAGCATATAACGTACCAGGTTTACAAGGGAGTCTACCATAGAAACGCTCTGCATAATATCGCTTAAGTCCTCATTGGACTGATTCATCCAGTCGCTGGTCTGATCGTAGTACATCATTTCAGCGCCTTCAAAATAGTATTGGCCGTCCTCGCCTTTGTAATAGCGATAAGAACCAAGGTCATTTTCTACTTTGATGCTGAGCATCAGATCTGATTCAACCGGATCTACCACAAAGGGTCTGCCGCTTTCCATTTCTTCTCCGTGATTACCCACAGTGGGAAGGGGCTCTTCTTTTTCCGGCTTTAAAACGGTGAAAAGCAATACCACGTAGAGGATCACACAGAAAAGAATAATCAGTGCGGAAATGAAAATGGAACGAAAACGTTTTTGTTGCCAGAGACGGGAAAAATCGATTTTCTTCCCTTCTCTTTTTGTGGAATTTTCTTTCATATTCTTCCTTACATATGCTTTCTCTTAATATATACACAGGTTCCCAGTGCCATAATGGCAAGAGGAATTACAATGGCGGTAATGATACCGTAGGTATAAACTGCGCCTTGATCGATATCAATGGCATAGTCTTCCAGAACCTTGTAATGGGTTTCCATATGGATATCTTCGTCAGACAAAAGGCGAAGCATATTGTAGACGATATCCGTATTACCGAACTGTTCGCGGAAAGCGTTGGTTTCGGTAAAATAGGGAGAGCCGATCACCAAAAGATGAGAATAGGTCTTGGTGCTGTCAATATAGGTGAAGCGGGTGGAAATGGTCATCAGGTTAAAGGGACCTTTTTCCTTTACCACGCCTTCTTCGGTCATAATTTCAACGTAAGAGTTATCGGAACTAAAGAGCACCGGCTCTACGATGGAGTTTTCGCCGTCACCTTCGGAAAGGATCTTAATGGGCGCGGTAGACATAGAAATGGATCTGGGGGGGCTGGAAAGCTTTGTCAAAGACTGGGTCAAAGCTGCCGCCACCGTATCGGTTTCGGTGTAATTGACGTAGATCATTTTATTGTCCTGGGTATGGCAATAAATATCGTCCATTACTACCTGGTTTCTCTCCACCTTCATACCCCAATCTGCCAAAAGTTCATCAAGAACCGGGAGAGTAGGAGTAGTGGGAGATGCGATCACTACCATAGAGCGGTAGTCGTTCAGGTAATCGGAAATTTTGGTATACTCGGTTACCACCGTATCGCTTTCGGAATAGGTCAGATCCTTTTGGGGGTTACACATAATGAGGATCTTGCTTTCAGGATTGATTTCATCCTTGGTCAGATCCACGGTTTCAATGGTAAATCCGCAATTGAGCAAAACCTCATTGAGTGCCTGGGGTACAGACTCGCCGTGGCCGGAGGTAAAGGTTACAATGGGGCTCTTATGAGCAGTGATATAAAGAACTGCCGCATTGAACTTCATTTCGCCCTGGAAGGCCCATACATTCTGTCCACCCTCATCATAAACCAGGCAGGAATCAAAGGTCAGGTAACGGAATGCGCCCTTCTCCAGAGAGTTGGAAATGATAATGGCGTCTTTATTGATATCATAACCCAGAGAGTTATAATAGGCATATTTTTCCGGGTGGATATTTAAGTCTTCGTTAAATTCAACGGTGATCTGGGGGTACTTTTCTGCATAGCTTTCTGCCAGATTTACCACCCAGGATTTCATCTCCTCTTCCATGATCAGGTCACGGGCCTGGTGGAAGCTGATCTTGATCTGGGGCTTTTCGCCGTTTTCTTCTTCATAAGCCTTCAGCTGCTCGGTAACCATTTCCGTGGTCTTTTCGCTGATGGAAAAGATCTGGTCATCGGTCAGATCGAAATAGAAGCTGAATTTAGAATCAAGGGCGGAAATGAGAGCGTTTACCAGAATGGTAGCCGCAATGAAGAAAGCGGTAAAGACCGTTGCAGTGGCACCGTATTTGAATCGTTTGGAAGACAAAATCTTGTTTTTCATCATTTGTTTCTTATCCATAATCTATCCTTTTTTGTCTTTACTGATTTTAAGACCAACGGCGCTTTTCAAATACGCGAATGGTCAGGAATATAAATACGACGGAGATAGAAATATAATAGATCAGTGCTACTACATCAAAATAACCGTAGGTAAATACGTAGAAACGATCAAAAATACTCAGCCACTTCAAGGCAACGCGCAAAGGGGTAAATTTTACGTAGTTTGCCAAAATTCCGAGAACTAAGGTTGCCGCGATAAATACCATGGTTACCAGTGCGGAAACCAGCTGATTTTCGGTGCAGGCGGAAATAAAAATACCGATAGCAACGAAAGCGGAACCGATGAGAAGGATTCCAAGGGTGGTGGAAAACATAATCACGGAATTGGGGTCACCGTAAAAATAAAGTACACTTAAATTGAGAGAAGATACCAAAAGAGTACCGGCAAACAAGGTGAAAGCCGCAAGATACTTTGCAAAGATCACACTGAAAAGGGATACGGGTGAGGTAAGGAGGATCTGCTCGGTCTTCGTCTTCTTTTCCTCACTGAACATACGCATGGTCAGAAGAGGAATGAGAATGATAAATAAATAGAGCAGGAAGGTGTAATAAACGTTTACCTCGCAAGTGCCGGAATAAAGGGTGGTATAGGTGAAAAGCAAGGAGGACATTGCGAGAAACAAGGCTACGTAGATATAGCCGATGGGGTTCACAAAATAAGAACGCAGTTCTTTCTTATAAATGGCAAACATTCTTTACTTTCCTCCCTTCTTCTCTTTTTTCTGGCCTTTATCCATAATGAGGGCAAGGAATACGTCTTCCAGATCCATTCCCATTACGTCCATACCGATAACGGGCCATCTCTTTTCAGCCAGAGCAAAGAACAGGGGCTTGCGAATATCGATATTCTCTGCGCTTTCGATCAAAAAGGCGGTGCTATCCCCTTCTCTCTGACCGATCACTTCCGCATAGACAACGCCGGGAGTGGCTTTAATAAGCTTTAATACCTCATTCTGGGGACCGCAGATATGATAGGTCATTCTTCTCTTTTCTTCTACGGCGCGGGCGATATTTTCGGTCTTTTCGTCTGCTACCACGCGGCCTTTATTGATAACCACGATACGGTCGCAGATCGCCTGCACCTCGGACAGAATGTGAGTAGAAAGAATGATCGTATGCTCTTTACCCAGCTTTTTAATCAGGTTTCTGATCTCAATGATCTGCTTGGGGTCAAGACCTACGGTAGGCTCATCAAAAATGAGCACAGGGGGATTTCCTACCAGCGCCTGGGCAATACCCACTCTCTGACGGTAACCTTTGGAAAGGTTTTTGATCACACGGTTATACACGTCGGTGATCTTTACAACGTCACAGATCTCCTTTAGGTGCTTTTCGCGATCCAAGCGGCAACGCTTCAGATCATACACGAAATTGAGATACTCTTTTACGGTCAGATCGCCGTAAAGAGGAGGCTGTTCCGGTAAGAAACCGATTTTTTTCTTGGCTTCGATGGGATCTTCAAAAATGTCGATTCCGTCAATTTTGGCAGTTCCTTCCGTTGCGGAAAGGTAACCGGTCAAAATGTTCAGTGTGGTAGACTTGCCGGCACCGTTAGGTCCGAGAAAGCCCATAATTTCACCGGCACCTACGGTAAAACTTACGTGATCTGCGGCAAGTTTTGCTCCGTAGCGTTTGGTGATACCATTGATTTCAATCATTTAAAATTCTCTTTCCTTTCAGAAAAGTTTATTCCTGATCTTCTACGACCTGAATCTTCAGTTCGTCCAGCGCTTCGCCGGGTACGGGAGCGGGACAGCTTGTCATCAGTTCACAAGCGTTCTGCACCTTGGGAAAGGCAATGCAATCACGGATAGCATCCAATCCCAGAAGGAGACTTACCAAACGGTCGAAACCGAAGGCAAGGCCTGCGTGAGGAGGAACGCCGTAGCGGAAGGCTTCCAGAAGGAAACCGAATTTTTCGTTTGCTTCTTCATCGGTAAGGCCGATGATATCAAATACCTTTTGCTGAATATCTCTCTTATGGATACGGACAGAGCCGCCGCCAACTTCCCAGCCGTTGATAATAATATCATAGGCTTTGGCGCGAACCTTTTCCGGCGCGGTATCAAGGAGAGGAATATCTTCATCCTTGGGCGCGGTAAAGGGATGGTGCATGGCCTTATATCTTCCGGTTTCCGCTTCCTTTTCAAACATGGGGAAATCGGTAACCCAAAGAAGTTTAAATTCATTTTTATCGTAAAAGTCGTAGGCCTGGCCGCATTTGTTACGCAGTGCGCCAAGGGAGTCGAATACAACGGCGGGATCGGAATCCGCTACGATGAATACCACGTCGCCTTTTTCAAAGTTTACGGCTTCTTCGATCTTTTTGTTTTCCTCTTCGGTGAGGAACTTGGCATAGGAAGAAGTCTTTTCTTCCCCGCCCTTCAGCCAGGCAAGTCCTTTTGCACGGTAGGTCTTTACAAAATCGGTAAGCTTATCAATTTCTTTTCTGGGCATCCGGTCTGCTACGCCCTTTACGTTGATGGCGCGAACGGAGCCGCCGGCCTGGATCGCACCGGAGAATACTTTGAACTCACAGTTCTTCAAAATCTCCGTCAGATCGCAAAGCTTCATATCAAAACGGATATCAGGCTTATCGGAACCGTAAGATTCCATAGCTTCTTTCCAGGGCATTCTTAAAAACGGAGTTTCAAGTTCAATACCCAGTACGTCTTTAAACACCTTTTTCAAAAAGCCTTCGTTTACACCGATTACGTCATCTTCATCGGCAAAGGACATTTCAAGGTCCAGCTGGGTAAATTCCGGCTGACGGTCTGCACGAAGGTCTTCATCGCGGAAGCACTTTGCGATCTGCATATAGCGGTCGAAACCGGAAACCATCAAAAGCTGTTTATAAAGCTGGGGAGACTGGGGAAGCGCATAGAAGGAGCCGGGATGAACACGGCTGGGGACCAGATAGTCTCTGGCGCCTTCGGGAGTAGATTTGATGAGGATGGGAGTTTCGATCTCCAAAAATCCTTCGGTATCAAAATAGTCTCTGGCGCTCTTTGCCAACTGATGGCGGAAGAGGATATTCTTCTGAAGCTGGGGATGGCGGAGATTGAGGTAGCGGTATTTCAGACGGACCTCATCCTTTACGTCCATAGAATTTAAGACTTCAAAAGGAGGGGTCTGTGCTTCGGAGAGGATCTCAAGTTTCTCTACGTAAAGTTCGATAGAGCCGGTGGGAAGATTGGGATTTACCGCTCCTTCTGCTCTGGCGCGAAGGACACCTTCGCAGGCGAGCACGTATTCGGTACGGATATTAAAAGCCAGGTCGAAAACCGCTTTATCCGTATTTTCGTCAAAGGCAAGCTGGAGGATACCGCTGCGGTCACGCAGGTCAATGAAGATAAGAGATCCTAAATCTCTCTGCTTCTGCACCCATCCGCACACCTTTACTCTTTTTCCAATGTCACCGGCAGAAAAATTTGCCACATAATCTGTTCTTTGCATATGTTTTCTCTTTTCTGGATAAAAATTATTTTAAATTCTGACGCCAATCCAAGTCACCGCGATCCAGTGCCAGGATCAGTGCTTCCGCCGTAGCAAGATTGGTAGCCAGGGGAAGATTATACGTATCACAAAGCTGAATGATCCGGGCATCTCCCGCATCAAACTCATCGGAAGCATCTCTGAAATAGAGGAGAAGATCGATCTCCCCGTAAGCGATACGGGATGCGATCTGCTCTGTTCCGCCGTCGATACCGGGAAGTACCAGGTCGAAATCAAGACCGGTAGCTTCGCTGATAAAACGGCCGGTAGTTGCGGTGGAACAAAGCTTATGCTTTGCTAAAATACCACAATATGCGATGCAAAGCTGGGTCATCAATTCTTTTTTATCATCTTGCGCAATAAGAGCGATCTGCATAGATATTTACCTCCGCAAAATATACTGCCGTTTAATAGAAACGGCCTCTCTTTTTCTTTTTCATAACACCGTCCAGAAGAGGAACTCTCTCCCCCAGCACTCTCTGGCAGATATTTCCGATGGCGTGTCCCGCCATGCTCTTTTTTGCCGCCGCAAGGGGAATTCCCCGGGCGAGAGCTTTTTCTGCCTCTGCGTCAAACGGTACGACGCCGATAATGGGAACACTGGTACGGCTGATCACATCCACCACGCGGAAGGGGTTATCCCCGGGCCGACGGATGCGGAAGGAATTTAGAACAAGTTTTGCCTTTTCGGGTTCTTTCAGGCGCATCGCACAGCGCTCTGCGGCGCGAACGGCGGTAGGAGCGGCAGTGGTCACAAGCAAGGTCAGATCCACAAGGCCGGAGTCCTCCAAAAAGTGGAATGCGGCGCCGCCACCGGCGGGCATATCAAACAAAACGATATCAAAATAGTCCTTTAAATAAAGTAAAAGGGCGTCAAAACTTTCCTGGGAAACCGAGGAAAGGCTGGATTCATTGAAAAATACGGGAGCGGAAAGAAACCAAATGCCGTCATCTCCGGGGAACAGCGCTTTTTCGGGCTGGACCTGACCGGTTAAAAGATCCGGAAAGGTAGGGATCACAGAATCTTCTCTTCCCAGAGCGATATCAAGACCGCCGGTACCAAGATCCATATCTACGGCAAGGATCCTCTTACCCATACGGGCAGCCTTATAAGAAAGACTGGCAGACAGAACGGTTTTACCAACGCCGCCCTTCAGGCTGGTTACAACAATTACCTGACCCAAACTCCGTCCCTCCTTAAAAATGTACATAATGTCCGCTTTTTACCACATATCAGTTTACCACAAAACCCATATGCAGTCAAGTTTTTGCCCCATATTTTGGCACTTTTCACAAATTTTCCAAGGATTTTTTCCACACGAAAAACGCCCTTCTTTTTTTCTTTTTCTCCCCGATCCGTGCACAAAAGACTTTTTCCGTCAAAAGTCTTGATTTTGCCCTTGTTTCGAGTTATAATAATCGGAGATAAGTTACGAAAAAAAGGAAATGTATCTATGAGACAATTTTTTACCTCTGAATCCGTTACGGAAGGACATCCCGATAAGATCTGTGACCAGATCTCCGACGGAATCCTGGACGCCATTTTGGAAAAAGATCCCACTGCCAGAGTTGCCTGCGAAACCGCTGTTACCACCGGTCTTGTTTTGGTAATGGGCGAGATCACCACCAAAGCCATTGTAGATTTCCAGGCCATCGCCAGAGAGACTATCCGCAGTATCGGCTACGACCGTGCAAAATTCGGTTTTGACTGTGATACCTGTGCGGTGATCAGCTCTATTCATCAGCAGTCCCCCGACATTGCCATGGGTGTTGATGCGGAAGGTGCAGGAGATCAGGGTATGATGTTTGGCTACGCCTGCAACGAAACCCCCGAACTGATGCCCCTGCCCATTTCTCTTTCCCAC
>JAZNRO010000028.1:0-2450 GCA_045590715.1 Eubacteriales bacterium
CTTTTTTCATAGATAAATCCTCCGATTGTGTTTTTTCGACTGGCAGGTCGTTTTTATCTTATCACAATCGGAGGATTTTTTCTTACCGGTTAACCTCTACTGAACCACGCGACTATCGCGTGGTTTTCTTTATACAAAAAACCCACCTGAGAAAAATCTCAGGTGGGGTTCTTTTTTATATGGCTTATTCCTGCTCCAGAGCCAGGGTAACAGTGGTAGTATCACAAACTTCGCTGGGACCGAAGTACTGGATAGCACCGGGGTAAACGTAGCAGGTTTCTTCTGCCCACTCTTCTCTGTGCTTTGCAAAGTAGGTGAAGGGCTTGCCGGTAAGCTCTACCAGAGCCTTGCGGATAACGGGCTTATCCTTACCGTTTCTTCTTTCAATGTTCATCATCTTGGTAATGGGCATACCGCCGGCAACCCATTCCTCTGCAGGACGGCTGAGATTGGAAACCTTGGAAAGATAACCGGTGTAGCCGTACTGGATGAGCATAAAGGCGTTGTAGCCAAGAGAGTAGCAATAGTCTGCATCAAAGTTAGAGGGGAATGCACAGCGGCCTTCATAGCCCAGGAAGTGATGCAGGGGGGCAAATTTGCCTTTGTAGGTTCCCTTTGCCTTGCGGGAAGCCAGGTTTTCCTTTACCATTTCGGAGAACAGCTTTTCAGACTCAATGAGAGAAACCTGAACGTTGCCGTGGGGGTCGCGTTCCAGGAAGAGCTGCTGCTGGATCATCGCGGGAAGGATGGCAAATACTGCCATAGACTGGGGAGTAAGACCTGCTTTGATGAAAGCATACTTTTCTGCCCAGGTGGGAAGAGCATTGAACTTTTCAGTCTGTTCACCGGCAAGAAGTTCATTGATCTCGGCGATCAGAACGGAGAATTCGGGAACGAATTCTACAATGCCTTCGGGAATGATGGCAACGCCGAAATTCCAGCCTTTTGCGGCACGGTTTGCCACAGAATCGGCAATGTAATCGGTGATCTGGGCAAGGGACATCTTCTTTTCAGCGATCTCTTCGCCGATCAAACAGATATTGGGACGGGTCTGCAGAGCGCTTTCCAGTGCAACGTGAGAAGCACTGCGGCCCATTACCTTTACAAAGTGCCAATACTTCTTCGCAGAGTTGGCATCTCTTTCAATATTACCGATAATTTCCGCATAGGTCTTGGTAGCGGTATCAAAACCGAAGGAGCACTCAATATCTTCGTTTTTCAGGTCGCCGTCGATGGTCTTGGGGCAACCGATTACCTGAACGCCTGCGCCGGTAGCGGCAAAGTATTCTGCCAGGACAGCAGCGTTGGTATTGGAGTCGTCACCACCGATAATAACGATAGCGGTAATGCCGTGCTTCTTGCAAACCTCTGCTACCACCTGAAACTGCTCTTCGGTTTCCAGCTTGGTTCTGCCGGAGCCGATGATATCAAAACCGCCGGTATTGCGGAATTTATTGATATATTCATCATCGAAAATGATATAGTCGTCTTCCAGAAGACCGCTGGGGCCGCCCTTGAAGCCGTAAAGAACGTTATCTTTAGAGCCGGCTTTCAGTGCATCGTAAAGACCGCAAATAACGTTGTGACCGCCGGGGGCCTGGCCACCGGACAGGATCACGCCGACTACCTGCTTCTTTGCTTCGGAAGTATTCTTTCCGATCTGGAAGGTGATCTCATTTTTACCGTAGGTATTGGGGAACAGAGCCTGGATCTTTTCCTGATCTGCTACGCTCTGGGTCGCATCGCCAACCTTTACGCAAATCTCAAAAATGCCTTTTCTCAGCATACCGGGAAGCTTGGGCTGATACTCATATCGTACTTTTTGAAGGGGGGAAAGTTTCATCACATACACTCCTTATACAAAAAAAGTTGAATTCTTATGGATTATACTGCATATTCCGACAAAAGTAAAGAGAAATTGGCATTTTTCCACACAAAAAGAAGGGAAAGTGCAAAGTCTGGAAAAGAAAAAACAACCGCTTTTTTCAGCGGTTGTTTTTTCTTTATTCCAAGGCCAAAAACGCCTTATCAATGTCGTATCCCTCATCCATCAAGATATACTTTTCCCCTTCTTTTTGACACCGAGTGAGAAAAGCTGCATTATCCTCCAAAACGGAATCTAAAGTAAGATCGTCAGAGATCCGGTTTTCAATAATACTTGAAAAAGATATGATCTTATCAAAATGATTTAGAATATAATTTTCGCTGAAAACAAGACAGAGGAATTTTATTTGACAAAGCTCTTTTTCCGAAAAATCCCCTCGCCAATCAGAGGGAACATAGCATCCCTCCACCACCAGATTCTGCCCGTTTTCCATAGCAGTTTTGATCATTTCCCGCACAATGGGCCAAAGATACGAAGTTAATTCTGCGTCTTCAGAGTAAGGGGTAAGATCCGTATATTTACTGCGAACAAGCCCCATCTTCAAATGGTCAATGGAAAGATACGG